>NZ_JARBDB010000079.1:0-37540 GCF_036577605.1 Paenibacillus sp. GYB004 | reverse complement strand
TGCCGACCGTCGACGGCCGCCCGCTGCCCGCGTGGCGCCCCGTCTTCGTCCGCCGCGGCGCCGTGCTCGCCTTCGCGCGCGTTGCGGACGGCTGCCGCGCCTACCTCGCGGTCGCAGGCGGCTTCGCCGTGCCTGCGGTGCTCGGCAGCCGCAGCACGCACGTCCCCGCACGCCTCGGCGGCCTGGAAGGACGTCCCCTGCAAGCCGGAGACGTTCTTCCGATCGGCGCGCCGGGTGCCGCTGCCGTCAGATTGCTTGCGATGCTGCGCCGGCAGGCCGGGAACGCGGCTTGGGCGCCCGCCCCATGGGGCGTCAGCCCCTACGCGCTTCCGGCATATAACGACCATCCGGTCGTGCGGATAACGCCGGGGCCCGAGTACGAACGATTTACGCCGGACAGCGCTGCGCGGTTTGGCGATACGGCGTTCGTACTGTCGCCCCGCTCCGACCGGATGGGCTGCCGGCTGGAAGGGCCGCAGCTTCGCATGGGCCTTTCCGACGGAGGGAGCATGCTTTCCGAACCGGTGGCGGCCGGAACGGTGCAAGTGCCGCCGGACGGTTATCCGATCGTCCTCATGGCGGACCGCCAGACGACAGGCGGATATCCGAGAATCGCCCAGGTAGCGGAGGCGGATATGCCGGTGTTGGCCCAATTGCGGCCGGGCGAGACGGTCCGCTTCGAATGGATCAGTACGGACGAATCCCAACAGCTGCTGCTGATGCAGAGGCTGGAGGAAAACCAGATTCGCGCGGGTATCGCCCTTCGGATGCAGGAAGAAGCGTAAACAAGGACCGGGGCTATCTGGACATTGACCGCGCTGTTCGCCTGTAAATTCCGCAAAGAGATACAAATTTCCGGATTTGCGGAAAAAGGTGTGCGGCGTTTCCGTGCGAATGAGGCCTATAGCCATCCTGCTATCGACGTAAAGGTTGGCACAACTAACGACCATAAGTTGCACCTCCATCCGAACCATAGCCCCGAATCCGCCGTTTTTCCTTATACGGCAATGGGAGCGGATCTGTCCCAAGAATGTTCGTAGGGTAAGGGAACGTCCCGATTTTCAAACTTGAGGACCTCTAATTTCACTGTGAAGTGGAAGCGGAGGTCTTTTTTCTCAAGGAAAACCGGTCCTAAGATGGGGTGCAAAAATCCCCAAAAAACTGTGTAGACAGACCTCTTCGTGAAAAAGGATCGCCCCTCATCCGCTTACGTCCTGGACAATCGACCGTATTCCCGCTAATCATCTTTACAGCCGGCTCACCTCTGACGGTCCAAGCCCCCTGGGTAGCTTGCCGCCTTCGCTCTCGCGTCTACAGCTCACTCCAAGTTCCCGCGTTTTTCTCCTCACTGACTATCTATCGCAACCCGCCCTCGCGTAAACTTGCCGCCCCGCGCTCCTGCCCCCCACTCGCTCCCAGCTCCCGTTGTTCTCACTCCTCCCTTGCAATCGCAACGCCACTGCCGTGCCTCACAATTGGCACGATACTTGCAGCACCTCTATTATGAAAATAAAGCGCGGCATCAGCCGCATAGGAGGCGCAAACGGTGCTGAACAACCGGGTTGCATTTATTACAGGCGCGGCGAGCGGGATCGGGCTGCAAATAGGAAAAGCTATGGCAGAAGCCGGAGCCGATGTGGTGCTAACGGATATCGAAGCAGACAAGGTGGAGGCGGCGGCGGAACAGCTGAGGCTGTCAGGATTGTCGTGCACCGGCATCCGATGCGACGTGACGATCGAATCGGATCTGATGCAGGCGATCGATGAAGCCGTTAGGCAATATGGCAGGGTGGATATTCTGGTGAACAATGCCGGCATGCAGCATGTCGCTTTATTGGAGCAGTTCCCGACCGACGTGTTCGAGCGGATGGTCAAGCTGATGCTGACCGCTCCTTTTATGGCCATGAAGCAAGTGCTGCCTGTGATGAAGAGTCAGCGGTACGGACGCATTTTGAATATGGCGTCGATCAACGGCGTCGTCGGCTTTGCAGGCAAAGCTGCTTACAACAGCGCGAAGCACGGGCTGATCGGGCTCACGAAAGTAGCGGCGCTGGAAACTGCGGCGGACGGCATTACGGTAAATGCCCTCTGCCCGGGATACGTGGACACCCCCCTCGTCCGCAATCAATTGGAGGATTTGGCGCGCAGTCGCGGTATCGGACAGGACCGGGTGCTGGAGGAAGTCATCTATCCGCTGGTCCCGCAGCGCAGACTGCTGTCAACCGCCGAGATCGCTGACTATGCCGTGTATTTGGCCGGAGACAGGGCGGGGGCGATAACGGGGCAAGCGCTGTTAATCGACGGAGGGTATACCGCTCAATAATCGGCTGAGCTTGCTAGGTGTCATTGAACCGGATTCCATATATTGAACTCATGCTCTTGCAAACAACTGGTACGTTATTTTCGTTTCGCATAACATGACCAAAAAAGAAGTTGACCCTTGCTTTTCGTTTTCGTAAAATCAATATAATGATTACTGTTTAATATATTGAATCGAAGTAAGGGGAGAGCGTCTTGAAATTACGCAGCAGCGAATGGTTCGAAAACGATAACGCCGAATTGACGTTCCAACACCGCTCTGCCATGCGGGCGATGGGCCACAACCCGGAGTCGTTCGTCGGCAAGCCGATCATCGGGATCTTTAATGCATGGAACGACTTCAACAGCTGCAATTATCCGCATAAGGAATTGGTGGAGCATGTCAAACGGGGCGTGCTGCTCGCGGGCGGATATCCGATCGAGATGCATACGATTTCTACGCCGGCGGATTTCATGAAGCCTTCCGATCTGATGTACCGCAACCTGCTCTCGATGGATATAGAAGAAAGCATCCGTTCCCAGCCGATCGACGGCGTCGTGCTGCTATGCGAATGTGACAAGACGGTTCCCGGGCAGCTGATGGGCGCAGCCAGCTGTGACTTGCCGACTTTGCAGCTCGCGGCCGGTCATCGTTCTTCTGGCAGCTTCCGCGGGAAAACGGTCAATTATGGAACGGATCTGTGGAAATACTCGGACGATTACAAGGCCGGGCTACTGTCGCATGGCGATTGGAAAGAACTCGAGCAGTCGATTTCGTGCAGCCTTGGCGGATGTCCGGTCATGGGCACCGCTTCGACGATGAAAAGCATGTCCGAGATGCTCGGTATGATGCTGCCCGGAACGTCAAGCATTCCGGCGACGCACGCTTCCCGGAAAATGGCTGCGGAATCGACGGGCAAGCGTATCGTCCAGATGGTTAAAGATCACCTGACACCTTCGAAGCTGATGACCGAATCGGCTTTTCATAATTCAATTAAATTGCTTGCCGCCATCGGCGGCTCGACGAATGCGGCGATCCACCTCACGGCGATAGCCGGACGTTTTGGCATCCGGATTCCGATCGAGCGTTACGAGGAACTGACGCAGGGCATCCCGCTGATGGTGAATTTGCAGCCGAGCGGAACACATAGCATGGACGATTTCTTCCAGGCGGGCGGACTGCAGCGGGTTATCCGCAATTTGCTGCCCGTGCTGGATAGCGACTGTCTGAGCTGTACGGGAGACACGATCGGCCAAACGTATGGCCGCGAGCTGCCGAAGTTCCAAGGGGAAGAAGAAGTAATCGCTACGCTTGAAGCACCGTTCAAGGAACAGTCAGGACTTGCCGTGCTTAAAGGCAACCTCGCTCCGCAAGGCGCAGTGATCAAAAAATCCGCCGTTTCTCCCGAGCTGTTCAAACACCGGGGGCAGGCGGTCGTCTTTAACGATTATGCCGACATGCTCGAGCGCATCGACCGCGATGATCTTGATGTAACGCCGGACAGTGTGCTTATTCTGCGCAACTGCGGACCGATCGCGATGGGAATGCCGGAGTGGGGGCAAGTTCCGATCCCGCAAAAGCTCCTGAAGCAGGGCGTCCGCGATATGGTGCGGATCAGCGATGCCCGGATGAGCGGAACGAGCTATGGTGCCGTTATTTTGCACGTCGCTCCGGAAGCAGCTATCGGCGGACCTCTCGCTATTGTGCAAGATGGCGACTGGATCACGACCGATCTTGAACACTCGACCCTCCAGCTCGAACTGCCCGATGAAGAGATCGCAAGCCGGATGGCGGCCTGGACGAAGCCGGAGCCGCAGCACAAGCGGGGATACCCGCGACTGTTCGCCGAACATGCGCTGCAGGCGCCGGAAGGCTGCGACCTCGATATTTTGCGTCCGAACAGCAAGGAGGAGGCCGTCTTCGTTCCTCCGGTAGTAGGCAGAGGCTAAGACGGCTTATATTCGACGAGAAGAGGAGCGCTGCACCATGTCCGCACAATTGGATCAAGTGAACATCGACCGGGTGATCCGGGATACGCTGGAGCTCGTACGCATTCCGAGCAAGACGGGAAATTCGAAGGACGTAGCGGACCGGCTGGAGCAGATGTTAAAGGAAGTCGGCTGCTCGGTCGAACGGTACGAGTTTTACCCGAACAACCCTACGCTGGTCGCTGTGTACGGGGAAGATCACGGCGGCAAAACGATCTTGTTTAACGGCCATATGGACGTGATCCCTCTGGACCATGCCGAGCCGGAGGTACGCGACGGCCGCATTTACGGCAGAGGCACCAACGATATGAAAGGTTCGCTCGCCTGCTTTCTGGAGACGATCCGGGTGCTTCAAGAGTCGGGAACGGTGCTGCCGGGACGACTGATGCTCGTATCCAACAGCCTGCACGAAAGTCCCGGAGGGCGCGGGGAAGACCTGATCGCCCTGACGGAGCGCGTGCCGCTGAAAGCGGATGCGGTTGTCGTCATGGAAGGGGCTACCACGGAATGTACCGTAGCCCAGCTCGGGTCCGCGACGTTCGAGATTACGATCGAGCGCGACGGCGAGCCGAGTCACCAGCTTCATACGGCGCCGGGGACGCCGCATCCGATCTCGGTCGCGGCCGAGGTGGTGGCGCTGCTGGACCGTTGGAACGTGGAGCTGGAGAACGACTATATCGAAGATATCGGGTACGCTTCGTATTTCGTCGGCTCGATTCATAGCGGCCAGTTTTACAACCAGATGCCGAACAAAGCCGAAATCGTCGGCGTGAGAAGGTACAATCCGGTTCAGAAGTACGAAGAGGTGGAAAGCATCATGCGCGGAGGTCTGGATGAGCTGGCGGCCCGTTTCGGGGTGCGGATCAAGCTGGATCTGAAAAAAGTCCGCGACGGTTACCGGCTAGACAAGGACAGCGAGGCCGTCGCCGCGCTGCGCCGCGCCGTCGTGGCCGTACGAAACGTCGAATTCCCTTCAGTCGGCAAAAAGCTCGTCACCGATGCCGGGATACTGGCGAACGCGCTCGGCGTCCCCGCCCTGTGTCACGGACCGGACCAGCTCACCGCGCATGGCGACGTGGAGTATGTGGAGATCCGCGAGCTGGAGCTGACCGTGCAGGTGTACGCCCGGTTTGTCCGGGAGTTTATGGGCCTCCAAACGAAGTAGAAAGTGACGGAGCCTGATGCAAATTCGAAAGCCGGCGGAGTAAACCGCCGGCCATTTTGTCATGCAACTTCTTTTTTACAACCATAAACCTACGTCCTTATTCCCCTTATTATAGCTCTGGCCGGAGCAATACTTGAACGGGAGTGAGCTGTATAGAGAAGCCACTAGGCCCAAACAGCCCATGCCTATCAAGCCGACACAATTTATAACGAACCAGAAAGTTGTTATTATCATGCAAAAGCCTTCCTTTCAGATCTAACGAACCGCAACAACCCTATGTTTAAAAAATGAACAGAAATGCAGTCTCAAGCAGGAAATAACACCTCTGAAGTTCGTAACCATTTCAATTTCCCGCGTTTTGATTCAATAAGAGCTCCTGGGTTCGTTACGTTGAACAGGTCCATGTCACGTCGATGACCACACATAGAAGCCCTGTCACAAGTAATCAAGATGTCGGTATGAGAAAGCTACCCATTTTCGGCGGCTGGGAACCCTTACGCCACAAGGTTTTTGAATCGTTAGATTAATCTTTCCTGACACGTTTTGTGTGAAACGTTTGAGTTTTCTTCAGTCGGCAAAAAGCCCGTCACCGATGCGGGCATACTGGCGAACGCTCTCGGCGTACCTGCCCTGTGTCACGGACCGGACCAGCTTACCGCGCATGGCGATGTGGAATATGTGGAGATCCGCGAGCTGGAGCTGACCGTGCAGGTGTATGTCCGGCTTGTTCGGGAGTTTATGGGTGTTTTGTCGAAATAATATACAACTGAACACAAAAAAAGCCGGCGGATTAAACCACCGGCAAGTTTGCCATGTCACTTCTTTTTACAGATCACAAACCTAGGTCCTTAATCCTCTTATCATAGGTCCGGCCGGAGCAATACTTGAACGGGGGTCGGCTGTATAGAGAAGTCAGTAGGCCCGAACAGCCCATGCATATCAAGCCCCCACATCCATAAGGTTCCGTCTTTTTTAATAACGGCACTTGTTTTGTTGTGGGTGTAGACTGCACCCACATCCGTTAAACCTTCAACCTGATGAGGGGGTCTGTAGTTATCCGGTTCCTCGTAGTTGCTGGCAAAAAGATGTTCTGCTTTTCTTGGAAAATACCCCATAGACCAGACGGTTCCATCTTCTTTCAATGCCAGAAGATGGTTTTCGGAGATAGAGACATCGACAATATCGGATAAACCTTCCACTTGAGTCGGAACCACAGGTTTCCCGTAGCCTTGATGTTCGGGCGGGGACAGTTTTCCGCCTCCCCATATCCAAACCGTCCCATCCTTTTTAAGAGCAGCATAATTATAAGTGGTGCCGGCTCCGCTAAGCTTCACAATGTCGGACAACTCTTCAATCTGTACAGGGCTTGTCGTCCGTATCATGTCTATGAAACTGCCATTACGCGGTTCCCATTTCCAATTCCACACCGTTCCGTCTTCTTTAAGGATCATAGTGGCCAATAAATCTTTAACGCCGTCTAATCCTTTTACCACCGAAGGTTCTTTCTCCTCCGTGAAATACTTTTCCCAATCCAATAGTTTTTTTGTATGTTCAGAAATGGATTTCCACAACCAAAGCCTTCCGTCCCGGTCGACAGCGGTACCCGGTCCTCGTGTATGAACGATATTTTTCAAGCCGGGAACCTTAGTTATGTGAGCAGGTGCATAAATTCCCCATTTTTCGTTATAATCTTTCGTCAAATCTGTGAACTCAATGGCCCACATCGTTCCGTCTTCTTTAATAGCGGCACCGTACCTACCTCCGCTAATAGAAACGACATTGCTCATGTTTTCCACTTTCACAAAATTGGCACGCTTTGGAAGCAGATTTTTTCGATAAGCAAGAGAAGATATGGACATCCCCCAAACATTACCTTGATCATCCAGAACGAGTGGATAACCGTAATAACCGAAATCTAAAATTTGTACCACTTTTGGCGGCGGGTTCTTTTCTTCTGCATAAACGGAAGACGTTACTCCAGTTAGTAGCAGTGCAGTTACAGTTAAAGCCGACACCGATTTCTTCACTTTCTTCGCTAACTCAGCGAACCTCATTCCCTCAACCTCCATGATATGGAAAAATATACAGATATGTTATTAAGACTCTAAAAATAAATGTGAGGTTGCACCAAATTTATAATAAATGGGAAATACTTTATTCCGCCATATATCTCATTCCGTAAAGATTACTTCCTGCAGGGAGAGTATAGCTATAAATAATCTTTCCTGTTGCCGGGGTTGATGAAATAAGCCATATCCCATATAATTGTAGTGTTACCAAAAGGGGATACATTCACTTAACCGCCGCCAAGCGGGTTCGGAGTGATGACGACCCTCGAAGTATCGACCAAAATCATCCTAGGTGAAAGGAGGCGTTCGGCAATGCAAAAGTTTGTCAACGAAAAACAAGAGGTGTACCGCTTTTAACCGAATACGACCTATCTTAACCTTCACCTGATGCGCATGTTATACATACGACGACACAGGCACGATGCGGGTTATCGTGTTTTTTTGTTCCCTTTTTCGGGACGAATCCGCCGCTCGCGGCTGATCGGACGGCAACGTACGATCCCATTCTAAATAGGAGGTGAGAAGATGAAAGCGCTCGTTAACGTTGGGTCGGTTCTGGAACCACACATTCAAGAGGAGGTTTTCATCAATGAGTTACAAAAACGGAAAGGATTTTCTTCCGCCTAGCTTATTGAAGGAATTACAAAAATACATTCAAGGCGAGCTTGTTTATATACCGAAAATCGGGCAAACCCGTGCAGGCTGGGGCGAGAATAACGGAACACGGACACTGATCGAGAAGCGCAACCGCGAGATTTACCAGCTGTACAAAAACGGCAGCAGCGTAGTCGAGCTGATCCAGCGGTTCCATCTGTCCGAGGACAGCATCCGCAAAATTATCGTCAAAACCCGGGATCTGGTACAAAATGTAGCGAAGTAAAAGCAAGACGCTAGCCGTCTTGCTTTTCTTTTTTTTTGCCGCCCACATCGCTAAGGAAATGATATAATAATTCCAGAACTTATGTACTGGCAGAATGGACGGGGAGAGCAGCATGACGGTCAAAACGATCTTACTTGCGGACGACGAAGCGTCGCTCCGCTTCTTGCTTACGGAGACGCTGGCGGATGAAGGGTATGCCCTCTCGGAGGCGGAGGACGGACGGCAGGCGAAGGAATGGCTGGAGGCGGAGACGTTCGATCTCGTGATCCTCGATTATATGATGCCGGAGCTGACCGGAGTGGAAGTCTGCGAATGGCTGCGCGGCTCCGCTTCGCCGAATCGGGACATTCCGGTTATTCTGCTCACGGCCAAGGCGCTTGAGAAAGATAAAGAACGGGCCAAAGCGGCGGGCATTACGTCTTATATCGTGAAGCCGTTCAGTCCGCTTCAATTGATCGACGACGTCGGCAAGCTGCTGGGCGACGGTTAACCGGCCGGGAAAGGGACAAGCCATGATTCCACTACCATCCAGAAGTGTAGCTTCCAAAGTGTCGCTTCTCATCGTGCTCGTCATGACGCTGTTCGCAGCTGTCGTGCTGTCGGCCGGATTGCTGATGAACAACCATATTACGGGGACGCGGGAGAAGCTGGAACTGGAGCTCCAGGATCAGGCGCTGGTCGAGAAGCTGCACAGCGAGTCGCAAGCTGTCGTTTCCGATTTGAGGGCTTATTTGGCGTTCGGCCGGGAACAATTTTTGAATGAATTTTTACATAGGCAGCAAACGTTCGGGGAGATGCTCGATCAAGTGTCCGGGCGGTTCCAGAGCCGCGATTACGGAGAGAAGTATACGGATTCGTGGGACGCCATCCGCGAAGCGTGGTCGAACTACCGGAACTCCAGCGCAGTCGTGATCGAACTGAAGAAGAGCGGCGATATGGAAAAAATCGAGCAGATGTCCAGCACGACGACGACCGGAAGCGTAACCGAGATGAGCCGTAACTTCAATACGATTCTGGCTGCCCAGACCGAGTCCGTCGAGCGTTGGCTAGACGACAACCGGAGACGGACAGACCTGCTCATCCTGCTTCCCTTGTTCGCCGTGGCGGGGGCGGCCGCTGCAGGACTGCTGCTTGTGATTTACTTGAGGCGCAGCGTCATTACTCCGATTATCCGGGCGGATCGGGCCGTTAATCAAATCGCCGGAGGCGAATATGCGGAGCTTGCCGTCAGCTCGCGTCATGATGAGCTGGGGAGACTGGAGCGCGGCATTAATATCATGTCCCGCCAGTTGAAGCAGCGGCATGACGCGCTTCAGGAGACGAACAAGGAGTTGATCGACCAGCGGGATTTGCTGGAAGCGCAAAACGAGGAAATATCCGCCCAGCAGATCGAGCAGCAGGAGATGCTGTTCAAGCTGACCGACCGTGAACGGGAGCTGGAGCTGATCTCGAGCTACCAGGAGAAGCTGGCCGGCCATGTGGAGATGAGAGCGTTTCTGGATCATTCGGTTACCGCGCTGCTCCAGGCGCTCCATCAGGATTCGGCCGTGCTGATCGCGCCAAATCCGGAAACGTCCGAATACGACGTCATCTATGCGTACGGTTATCCCGAAGGTGCCGTTCCGGCTTCCTTCAAAGAACTGTTCGGCCCGAGCCGGCGTACGCTGGCGGAGAAGCAGCCGCTGTACCGCAACCGGCCGCTGGATTCGGACGAGCGGGGCATACATGGCGGTTACGCCTGTGCCCGGGATCAGTATTATCCGCTGCTGGACGAGCAGTCGAGTCCGATCGGGCTGCTCCTGCTTACCGCCTACGGGGCAAACGAGGAGAACGATACGCAGCACCGGCTGGCGTACGGGCTCGTCCGTCAGTTTGCGCTCGCTTTCACGGCTCAGATGACGAACGAAGAGCGCCGCAAACAGGCGTATCTGCTCGAGGAGCTGAACGAAGAGCTGTCCCAGGAGCGTGACGGTCTCCAGCAGCAGCGCGATCTCGTCCGCAGAATCGTCGAATCGATTCACGAGGGCATGGTGATGTGCGACCGGAATGGGCGGATCGTCTTCTCCAATGAGCGGATGAACGAAATGTTCGGGTTCGACCGGTTCTCCGGCTCGTCTGTGCTTGATTTTTGCCGTTACCTGGAAGCGGGCATGCCGGGCAAAACGCGATTGTGCGATTTTACGGAAGCCGTCATGAACGGATCGATGGACGAGCTTCAGGAGCGCTTCACGATCAGCCGGGAAGACGGACGGGAACGGCATTACGAGCTGTATGTGAATGCAATCCCCGATCCGGTCGAGCATACGCCGAGCTACCTGTTCGTCTTCCGCGACCGGACGAGCGAAGAGATGGCCGACGAGATGAAAAACGAATTCATCAGCATCGTGTCGCATGAGCTGCGTACGCCGCTTGCGACCGTGCTCGGATTTATGGAAATTTTACTGCACCGCGATATCGCCAAAGAAAAGCAGAAAAAGTATATGGAGACGATCTACAAGGAAGCGAACCGGCTGTCGAACCTGATCAACGACTTTCTCGACCTCCAGCGGATGGAGTCGGGCAAACAGACGTATCAGATGGTGCCGGCCAATCTGTCCGCCATCGTCCGCGATGTAGCCGAGCAGTGGCAGGGCAAGCATAATCACCGGGCCGAGCTCCGCATCGAGCCGGACGTGTTCGTCACGGCCGACATCGACCGGATGACGCAGGTGATGCACAATCTGATCAGCAATGCAGTCAAATATTCGCCGGATAGCGACAAAATTGTCGTGAAGCTGCGGAAGGAAGGGGAGCATGCGATCGTCGAGGTGCGGGATTTCGGTCTTGGCATCCCGGAGGACGCCAAGGAGAAGCTGTTCTCCAAGTTTTACCGGGTGGATAATTCCGACCGCAGGCAGATCGGCGGCACGGGGCTCGGGCTCGCGATCGTCAAGGAGATCGTCGATTCCCATAACGGGACGTTATCGTTCGATTCGGAGCTCGGCCAAGGCTCGACGTTTCGGGTCCGGCTGCGGACGTACAGCGTCTCCGGCCTGGGAGGCAAGATCGTCATCGTAGAGGACGACGAGAACTTATCCAAGCTGATTGCGGTAGCGTTCGAGAAGCTGCAGTCGCCGACGGTCCGCATCCGCAGCGCCGAGGACGCGATTCTGTCGCTGCGGGATACGTCCGACCGGGCGCCGCTGCTGTGCATCGTCGATATTCAGCTGGAGGGGACGAAGTCCGGCTGGGACTTTATAACGGAGCTGCTGCAGCATCCGGTCTATAGCGGCACTCCGGTCATCGTATCTACGGTGCTGGAGCCGCCGAAACATTTTCTGGAGACGGAGACGGGCAAGTTTTTGCGCAAGCCGTTTACGATCGACCGTCTTCTGGAACTGGCATCGGGACTTATGGAACGGACTCCGCACCAAGCGTCGGTCGTCTTCCCGGTTCAGGACGAGGCGGCGGTTGCCGCTGCGCTGGAACAGAAAGGGCTGCGGGTAGCGGATCTGAAGATTAATCGGGACACCATTGAAGTGGAAGTGAAGAAACATGACAGAGACGAATAACACAGACAGTCTGGACAAAAAGCGCAAAAACGAACGGCTGATGCGCGAAGGGAAAACCCGTTTTCTGGCCGAACTGGATAAGCAGATCCGGGATATGGAACGGTTGCTCGAGCGGATTGACCTCGACTTTGACGAGAGCTGCCCGAACCAATTGTACCGGCATGTCCATACGCTCAAAGGAAGTGCCCCGATATTCGGCTTCGACAGCATCGGCGCCGTGGCGCAGTCGCTTGCCGAGGAGTGGGAGTGGACGCAGGAGGAGACGGAGCGGGAACCGTCCGCGCCGGCGGCGGTCCACTTGGCCAAGCAAAGCGTATTGAACAGCAAAGCGAGCCTGATGCAGCTGAAGATGGAGCTGATCATCCTGCAGCGGCAGCAGCAGTTGACCGTGCAACAGGAGCAAGGCTTCCGTCAGCTCCAGACGGGACTCGGCAGCAAACTGCTGGTCATCGACGACGACGACGTGCTCCGCTCGTTTCTGGTCAGACGGCTGGAACTCGACGGGTACACCGTCCATGAAGCGGATTCCGTGGAACGCGCCAAGGGCATGCTGCACGACGACGTCTACGATCTGATTTTGCTGGACCTGATGATGCATCCGCAGTCGGGTTACGAGCTGTTCGATCATTTGAAGGAAGATCCGACATTAAAATGGCTTCCGCTTATCGTTCTCTCCGCGCGCTGCGACGTCCATGACAAAGTGCGCTGTCTGCTGCTCGGCGCTAACGATTACGTGACGAAGCCGTTCCAGTACGAGGAACTGGCGGCGCGCATCTACAGCCTGCTCTCCCGTACGAAAAGCTTCGAGCAGCTGGCGTTCCGCGATCCGCTTACGGGCGTGTACAACCGTCGCTACTTCGATCATCAGGTCGAGCTGGAGCTGCAGCGGATCGCCAGATATCCGGTCCCGATCTCGCTCGCCTTTATCGATATCGACCGGTTCAAGACGATTAACGACAGCTACGGCCATGCGATCGGTGATCTCGTCCTACAGGGGCTTGCGCATTTGCTTCAACAGCATTTGCGCCCGACCGATATTTTGGCCCGCTACGGCGGGGAAGAGTTCGTCGTCGTGATGCCGAACACGACCGGAGAGCAGGCAGCGCAGCTGCTGAACAGCGTGCTTCAAGTGACGAATAAGCAGCCGGTCGCGCAGTATGAAGGCCAGTCGTTCTCGATCACCTTCTCCTGCGGTGTATCCGAGTGGACCGCGGGTCTGCCTATGGCACATTGGATCGCGCTTGCTGATGAAGCGATGTACCGGGCCAAGCAGCAGGGACGGAATCGCGTTCTGCAATCTTGCGGCAGCATAGAGCCGGGCACCGCGTCAGTTCTGGGGGCGCCGCCGAAGCTGAGGCGCGTACTGGTCGCCGACGATGATAGCATACTCCGCTCCATTCTGGTAGCGCGTCTGAAGCAGTTGCCTGTCGAAGTCGCGGAAGCGAGCGACGGGGAGGAAGCGCTGGCATACTTGTCCGCGCACGGGGCCGATCTGTGTATCCTCGACGGGGTTATGCCCAAGCTGGACGGATTTGCGCTGCTGCGCAAGCTGAAGTCCGACTCCGGCGACCGGTACAGGCATGTCCGGATTCTTATGCTCTCAGGTAAGAAGCGCGAGGACGATATCGCCTTGGCATTGCGGCTCGGAGCCGACGAGTATATGTCCAAGCCGTTCTCGCTTGTCGATCTGGAGATGCGGGTGAAGCGTCTGCTGGAGCTGGAGAGCTGAGCCTTGCCGCCCGCGCCTGATTGAAGGTTGCGGGCACTTGTTTTATCGTTCACGATCCCTTCAACAATTTCCCTTTTCTTGTCGCAGGTTCCAGTAGTATGATGGGGATAGGGAGGTTATGCTCTGCAGGTCTATCGCAAGTGGTCATGACCGATGAACAAAACCGACATTACGGAAGAAACGGGGGAATGGAATGATATACGTTTTGGCCATCTTCGGGGCTGTCGCCGTTTTAATCTACTTGTTCTACGGGACGATCCATGTGGAAGTGACGGAAACGAAGGTGAGCTCCGATCGTGTGAACGGAGAATTGCGAATTGTTCAAATATCCGATCTGCACGGTCGAACTAAATTTTGGAGCGGTACGGTCGGGGATATCGTCGACTCGCTTAAGCCCGACATCGTGTGCGTTACCGGCGATCTGTTCAACAAGCTGGAGCAGCTTCCGGAAGTGATGAGGGAGCTGACCGGGCTGCGGTGCACGTACGTTTATTTTGTGCCGGGCAACCATGAATGGGAGGAGAAAACCGGGTTTCGCAAGCGAAAGCTGACCGAGGCGGAGCACATTGACGTTTTGCGCAAAATCGGCACGCGCAACATTCGGGTGCTTGCCAATGACGGCGAGCTGGTCGAGATGAAAAACTCGCGAATTCTCGTCTACGGCTTCGATAATTCGGTATACGGACGGGAGCGCTATAACCCGCCCCAAGAGCAGCTGGAAGGGGCCTTCCGGCTTACACTCGGCCATTCTCCGGGGATCGTCAGGTGGCTCGACCAGCGGTCGATCGGCTACGACCTGCTGCTGGCCGGCCATACGCACGGAGGGCAGATCCGCTTGTTCGGCAAGTCTTTGTGGCCCTACAATCGTTACCACACCGGGCTTAAGGAAATGAAGCCGAATCAGTATGTTTATGTAAACCGCGGACTGGGAACAGTCCATCTCCCGCTGCGATTCGGATGCCGTCCGGAAATTGCGCTGATCCGGGTCACCGGCAAACCGTGATTGGATTCGCCTCCCTCCTTTTGGTACAATCGAAGCTGGGAGGCGATGGAGATTGGAGATGAAGTGGTTTACGCTGGAAGAAGCCAACGCGCTGCTGCCGACGATCCGCGAGGAGCTTGCTGCGGTTCAATCGATCGCAAAAGAGTATGAAGAGCTCTACAAGAGACTGATTCAGTTGAAGGAGAAGGCGGGGATTCGGCGCGACGAGCAGTCCGATCCGTTTTTTACATTAGAGTGCGAACTGGAATTTAGTCAGATTGAAGCGAGAGCGATCATCCGGAGCATTCACAGGAAGGGTGCCCAGTTGAAAGACCTGGACATGGGCCTGATCGATTTCCCGGCTATCCTGAACGGAGAGGAAGTATTGCTCTGCTGGCGGCAAGGGGAAGACCGCATTACGCATTGGCACGGATTTAACGACGGATTTTACGGCAGAAGGCCGTTAAACGAATAGGACGAGAAAGTCTTAGAGTGCGAGAGTTCAAAAAGTCCGGTTTTTAGCACCGAGAAGATGGGATGAAGCTAGGAAATGAGGAGCGGAGCGTAGTGAAAGCTACGTGAGCACCGGAAGTTCCGGCTGAATTCCATACTCGATGTAGAGTAGGCTTCCTGATCGGCTTCGTGATCAAAAGTGGACTTTTTGAACAACCTCTATGAGACAACGAGGGGATCGAGCAGTGACATGAATCTTATGAAGCGATGGCTTGTTGCAGCGGCGATTATGCTATTCGGCGCCGTTCTGTTGATTTCGCCGGAGCGGGTGTCCGCGCATGCCGTTTTGACGAAGGCGGTGCCGGAGGCGAACAGCCAGCTGAATACAGCGCCGGAACGAATCGAGCTTACGTTTAATGAACGGCTTGAAGCGGAATTGTATTACATCAAAGTTTTTGATGAGATCGGCAGGGAAATATCCGATCGGAAAGCGACGCTAAGCGGCGACCAGAAGGCGATGCAGCTGGAGCTGCCGAAGCTGTCGAACGGCCGTTATACGGTAACCTATCACGTCATCTCCGCAGACGGGCATCCGGTGGAGGGCACCTACGTGCTGTCGATCGGTCCCGGTTCGGAAGGATCGCTGATCGCTTCGCCGGAGTCGCTGCACGCCGGGCATTCGCTCTCGGCGGATATGAGCGTGTACGACATTTTGAAATACATATCCCGGATCGCCTATTTCTTCGGGCTGCTGGCCGTGGCGGGCTGGGTGTTCTGGGGAATAGCGGCCGGACTGAACCAATCCGCGGTTAGCGGATACTACCGCAACGGTTTGCTGAGCGTGCAGCGCACTCATTTTCTGGCGTTGATCGCGTTTGTTTATTTTCATTATCAGGATCTGCTTGGCGACCAAGGGTTCGGCGAGTTGATCGGACTGTTCACCGGTACGTGGGTCGGCCGTTCGTGGCTGATCGCGTTCGTGCTGTCTCTCGTCGGCTTTGCCATGCTTGGCCGGTCGAAGGCCGGGGATGCCGTATGGATCGTTCTGCTGCTTGCCGCCAAAAGCGTCAACGGGCATGCGATGGGCTATGAACCGCGGGTATTGACCGTATCGCTCGATTTCATCCACCTGCTGGGCGCCGCTGTCTGGGTTGGCGGTCTTCTGCTGATCGTGCCGGCGTGGAAGAAAAACAGAACATGGATCGACAGCTTCCTGCCCGCATTTTCCAGGTACGCCCTGATCTCGATTATCGTGCTCACTTTGTCGGGCACGGCGACGACGCTGCTGTATTTGCCTGGGCTGAATTACTTGCTTTATTCGCAGTGGGGCAAGCTGCTGATCGCCAAAGTCGTGTTCGTCGTTCTGGTCATCTTGATGGCGCTCGGAATCCGGATGGCGATGAAAGGCCGCAAGGAAAAAGATTTACGCGACATGGTGAGGATGGACTTCGGCGCGATGAGCATCATCGTCGTTCTTGTCGGCTTACTTACCTTTATCAGTCCGGTGCCGCCGAATGAACCGTTATATTGGCATCAGATGGGCGAGAAGGTGCATGCGACTGTACAAATAACGCCGAAGGTCCCGGGGGACAACCGGTTCCAGGTGGACGTCTGGCTGCCGAAGGAGCTGGACAAGCCGAAGCGGGTTCAATTGAAGCTGCACAATCTGGACAATCCGGATATTGCGCCGATTGAAGTACCGCTTGCGGAGCACGTCAACGATCAGGAAGACGCCGGATTCACGGCGGACGAGACATATGGCCAGTTCAGCTACAAAGCCGAAGGACCTTATCTGCCGTTCGCCGGATTGTGGAAGCTGGAGTTCCGCCTGCTGGACAAAAATGACGACGAGACCGTGTATACGGAACAAACGAGACTGTATTAATAGCGGAAACGACGGGGAAGCTCCCTTGCCTGCTGCGCCTTGGCGCGCCTTGCAAGGGAGCTTTTTAAAAGAGCGAGGGTACGTGTTCAGCGGAAGCTGAGCTGAGCCTGGACGTACAAGAAAGCTGCACGGCCAAGAGGGGGGACGCGTTTGTCGCTGCAAAGGCTGAAATGGTTTACGATTCTTCTTCCGGCGATCGTAATCGGCGGCTTCGAGCTGATCCGCCACGAGTTTATGCTCCATTATTTGTCGATGGAGGCCGGGAACTTTTATATCATCGCCCTGACCTTGCTGTTATCGTACTGGTTTTCCAACTGGATGTTCCGCAAGATCGAACGGATGAACGCGACGCTGGCCGAGGAGCAGTCAAGAAGGGCCGTCTATGAGGAGAGGGAAAGGCTGGCCCGGGAGCTGCACGACAATATCGCGCAGGTGCTGTTTTTCCTGAACGTGCAGCTGAAGCAGGGCAAGACGGAGGAGGCGCGGTCGGCCGTATCGGAGATCGATCATCATTTGCGTCAGGCGATCTTTAATCTGCGCTCGCTCCCCGAGGACGGCGTGTCGTTCCCGGATCGTCTCGGCCGGTGGCTCCGCGAATGGAGCGTCCTATCGGGCGTCGAGGTGGATCGGCAGGGGGAGTGGACCGAAGGGCTGTTCCACTCGTCCGAAGAGGTTCAGCTGTTTGCGATCGTCCAGGAAGCGTTCACGAACATCCGGAAACATTCCAAAGCCGACCGGGTGCTGCTCGAATGGGAGTACGATTACGACGGTTCAGGGAGCTGGAGTCTGACTGTGCGCGACAACGGCGTGGGTATGAAATCGGAGGCTTCGGACTCCAGCAAGTACGGAATCCCGATGATGCGGAAGCGGGCGGCCGAGCTGGATGCCGACCTGACCGTCCGGACGATGGAGAGCGGCGGCACGGAGCTGCGGCTGGCCGGGAGAAAGGAGCATGGGACGCCATGACTATGACGCCATACCGCGTATTGATCGCGGACGACCATCCGCTTGGGCGCAAAGCGATTCGCAGTCTGCTGGACGAAGATGATTGGTTCGACACGGTCGGCGAAGCTTCGGGAGGAGTCGAAGCGGTTGCCCTATGCGGCAATCTGCAGCCCGATCTCGTGCTGATGGATATCAACATGCCGGACATCAGCGGGCTGGAGGCGACACGACGCATTAAGCAGACGTACCCGCATATCCGCGTCGTGATGCTCACCGTCTCCGACCACGTAGCCGATCTGTTCACCGCGATCCAGTTCGGAGCGCAAGGGTATTTGCTCAAAAATATGGACCCGGACGACTGGATGCAATATTTGCACGCGCTGCTGGACGATAACTCGGAAGTGTCCCGCCAGATGGCGGACAAGCTGTTCCAGCATTTCCGGGGAGGGGCGAATCCGGTCTCGTCCGAGCCGGATGCGGCGGTGCTGACCCCGCGCGAGCGGGAGCTGGTCGCTTGCGTGGCGGCCGGCGAGACGAACCGGCAAATCGCGGAGCGGCTGGTCATCGCTGAGAATACGGTCAAAAACCACATTAAAAATATACTGGATAAACTAAGTCTGGAAAACCGGGTGCAGCTGACGGCCTACGCCGTAAGGCAAGGGCTGACACATATCGGTCATAAACGTGCCGAAAAATAGCCCGGTCGAGTCATTCTCACCCGTCCGCTTTTTGGGTACAGTAAGAAGTGCTGACAAACATGCGAGAGGGGTTGAAGCAAGATGAAGAAGACAGGGTCGCTGATCGCGGCGTGCCTGCTGGTGATGATGCTGTTTGCAGGCGTGGCCAACGCTCACGTAACCGTGCTGCCGAACGAGACGGCGCAAAATAAATATGAAGTATTTACAGTGCGGGTGCCGAACGAGAAAGAGATTGCGACGGTTAAGGTGGAAGTGAGATTTCCGGC
Organism: Paenibacillus sp. GYB004; assembly: GCF_036577605.1. Classification (NCBI taxonomy): domain Bacteria; kingdom Bacillati; phylum Bacillota; class Bacilli; order Caryophanales; family Paenibacillaceae; genus Paenibacillus; species Paenibacillus sp. GYB004. The sequence continues at coordinate 18,630 of NZ_JARBDB010000079.1, read as the reverse complement.
AGGGGTAACCGTTTCGCGCTTCGAGCCGAAAGCGGGATGGAAATACGACCTGACCAAGGACGCATCCGGCAAGATTACGAGCGTCATCTGGACGGCTACGGGCGAAGGGCTTGGCGCTACCGAATTCGGCGATTTCAAAATGTCCGGCAAGGTGGAGAAGGATGCCAAAGATTTGTCCTGGAAAGCGTACCAAACCTACAAAGACAACAGCGTGGTCGAGTGGGTGGGAGCCGAAGGCTCCGACAAGCCGGCATCGGTGACGAAGGTGAAGGCCGCAGCGGCCGGAGCCGACTCGCACGGTCACGATACGGGAGCCGCTCCGGCGGAAGAGGCTGGAAGCACCGGCTCCGAATCGAAGCTGCCACTTTACTTGTCGATCGCGGCGGTCGTGCTGGGTGCTTTGTCGCTGCTTGTGTCGCTTACCCGGAAGGCGAAGTAAGTAAGAGGAGATTGTTTGAGGCGTAGAGTATGAGCAATAAAGTTGAGGCATAGAGCCCGTCCCAATAGCCCGTCCATCAAGCAGCGTTTGCTTGGGGACGGGTTTTTGGTCTGGTGCGGCGCCTATGGTGAGGTTGACGTGGAGGATGTGCCGGAAGTGCCGGAAGTGCTGGAAGTGCTGGATGAGTCGCCAACTGCAGTGTATATTCTTTTGGCGAAACAGCAGTTGTGACGCTTGAACAGATGGTAGCAATGAGTCATGTTCGGGATGCCTGGGGCTTTTTCTTTGGCTTGGGCCTGTAGAGCTGCGGTTTGGGGCTGGGCTCCGGTTTGGGGCTTGGGCCGGTTTGGTGCTTGTGCTCTGGTTCTGGCTTGGGTTCCGGTTTGGGCTTAGTTTTAGTTTTGGTTAGGAGACAGCTCCGGTTAGGGTTTGGTAACGGACATCACGGCAGCTTAGAAGCATAAAACAGTTGTTTTTTCAATTTAACGGTCATCAGGGCGCCTAAGGAGTAGATTATTCCACTCAAACGGGGATTTGAGCAGGCTTAGCGTCTCTTTTGTCCGTTAGCCAGGGAATCTTTCATTTCTTCTGTTCTAAGCTGCACGTATGTCCGTTAGTGGTCTTGGCATACGGTATTGTCGATGCCCATTGAGGCGAATAACGCTGCTCATGTTCGTCGTCTGCATAAGAATCGCCCTTGCGAGGATACTAAAAAGGATCTTTTTGGAAAGATCTTTTTTAGGTGACTTGCAGGAGGGATGATCTATGATCGATCGCAAACGGTTCGGGTCGGCTGTACGGCTGCTGTTCGCGGCTGTTATGATGATCGTCGTGTCATTGCCGGGAGCGATTCCGGCTTCGACGGGCGGGGCGGCTGCGTTGGCGGCGAGATATGCGGAGCTGCCCCGGGACGGGGAAGTTCCGCTAAAGGCGGCGTTTGTGCGGCAAGGCGATATATGGCTGCAGTCCGGCGAGCAGGAACGCCCACTGACGGAAGGCGAGCAGGCGCATCGGCCGCTTTGGTCGCCGGACGGGCAATGGCTGGCGTATACGTCCGGGGAGCGGACGATCCGGCTGCTTCACGTGGCGTCCGGCCAGCGAATCGAAGTTGGAGGCGGTGTGAACTATCAGTGGTCGCCGGTTGCCAACCTGCTTGCTTTTCAGGATGGAGAAGTGCTACAGGTGACGGATGTGAACAAAGCGGAGCAAGAGAAATTTCAAAATGCGGCGCTGGGCGTAGGCAATTACTCGTGGCTGCCGGAAGGCGGCGGATTTCTCGTCTCCACCAATGCTCAGCTACTGCCGGACGGCTGGTCGGATATTGCCATCTATGAAGTGCCGTTCGTGTACGGCGGAGAGATGCAGAAGGCGATGCCGTTAGTCCGCATTCCGAGCCAATCGAAATCGTTTTTCGCAGTAGGAACAGGGGAGTTTCAATGGTCGGCCGACCGGAAATGGATCTCGTTTATTGCCCAACCAACCGCTTCGTTGTCGGCTGACAGCAACACGTTGTGCGTCATGTTCCGGAACGGCAAGAAAATCATTCCGGCGGGTGACATGTTGAGGTACAACGATTGGATCGCTTGGTCGCCAAGCGGGGATACGCTTGCTTTCATCGCCGGCAGCGGACGCGATGCGACGACAGGCAAGAAGCTCACTATCAAACGCCCGCCATTTCGCAAACAGTCGGTTTATACGCCGCAAGGGTTAGCGGACCGCGATCCGGTATGGGAGGACAGCAAGTCCATCGTCGTCTCCCGGATTCAGGAGGGTGCGGGTGGAGGCTCGTCGCTTCAACCGGGTGCGCCGCAGCCGTTTCTGGCCCGAGTCGACGCGGAGAACGGTACGTCGGCTGTTCTTACATCCCCGCAAGGAACGAACGGCGATTACAATCCGGTCTATATCCCGTCTTCCCGGCATTTGTCGTGGATTCGGACGAACCGCGAGACGGCTTCGGTCTGGATCGGCGGGCCGGGCGGCTCCAGCGAGCGGGAATGGATCGGGCAGATGGACGTCGCGCCTGACTATTACGGCCATTTCGACTGGGCGGAGACGATCGATTGGTACGGGGATCGGTAGAGTGGTAAGCAGCGGCAAGTACGGCAAGTAGCTTTAAGTAGACGGTTGGCCCTGTTCTTGAAGGGACGGCCGTTTTTTTAGAAGGTAAGAGCGGTTCGTACCCCTTATTTTGTCCGAAAACCGGCTTGGACACGGAATAAGAGTGGTTTGGAGCTGCTAAAATCCACGAAAATGGTACACTCCCCATCTGTTGGCAGAAATAAAAGGTACAAATCGCCTCTATCCGCGTCTGACATCCCTATATGCCGAAAATAGACGGTGCTAGAGAGCCTGTCGATTCAATGTGTAGAAGTGTTAGCAGGCCGTTGCAAGTGAAAAGTTACCTTCTTCTGCTCAAACAGGTTGTCCGGAATCCCTTGATTGAATAAGGATTGTAAGGTAGGGGATTCCAGACAAAACTCGCCAGAAGGTAATCTTTTCCCTTTCCACTCGGTTGTCCACAATGAATCGACAGCCTCGCTAGAGACTCTTATTTTGTTAATAGCCCGTACGCATCTCGTTTCATCGAAGCAGAACACATCTGCTCACATGAACGCTTTTTACGGGCCGCATGACATCTCGAGTTTTTCCCTTTAGTCTGATCAACGGGCGACTAGTGCGAAGGAAAGCGCCTATTTCTCTCCACACAAAATGGCTTGCTCGTCAAGGATCGCCAGGCGATTTTCGTTGATACGGGTGTTTTCCCCGGACGTCCTCCTCACTTCCGATACCGTTCGGGCGTCGTGCCAACCGCGTTCATAAAGGCGCGATACAGCTGGCTGGCGCTTGAGAATCCAAGATACATCGCGATTTCGGTTACCGACATGGAGGTCGACCGCAGCTTGCGCTTCGCCTCTTCGATCCGGGTATGCATCACATATTGATAAGGAGACATGCCGGTCGCGGACTTGAACGAGCGGATAAAGTGGTAGCGGCTCTGAAGCGCGAGAGCAGCCAGATCGTCGACACTGATCCATGTCCGGAAGTGATCGTGAATATAGTCGAGCACACGGGTCATATACGGGTCGGAGACAATGAGACGGCGGTCCGGTCTTTCGCTGAGCGGATCGGACCTATCCCCGAAAACGCGGCTCAGGTAAGAAACGACGCTGCACTCGGTTTCCTGAACGGACAGCCGGTCCGAAGGATCTCGGGCCAGCAGCCGGCTCGTCCAATCGCGGAATTGGCCCAGTACGTCCTGCGGATCTACATAATGACGCGGCATCAGTTCGACCGGCCGGTTATTGTATTCGAGCCGGTCCGCCTGAAGCTGGATGATAATGACGCTGGAATCGCCGCCAATCCGAAAATGGTGGTTTTCCCGAGGATATTGGATCAGCGAGTTGCCCGAATCGAGCGAATAGCTCCGCTGCTCGTGAGTAAAATGGCAAGTGCCCTGAATCGGAATCGTAATCTGAATCTGCTCGTCGTGCGAGTGGGGATGGTTCGTAAATTCGTTTTCTATTCTCCACAATTCGAGTTCGTCCGTAGAGATTCGCATGTACATATCGATCACCTATGGACAGTATAGCAAAAGTTGCGGAATTACGGAGCACGAATCGCGGCGACAGCGGCGCCATCCAGCCTCTACTCTATAAGAGGTTGTTCAAAAAAGTCCACTTTTGATCACGAAGCAGATCAGGAAGCCTACTCGACATCGAATATGGAATTCAGCCGGAACTTCCGGTGCTCACGTAGCTTCCACTACGCTCCGCTCCTCATTTCCTTGCTTCATCCCATCTTCTCGGTGCTGAAAACCGGACTTTTTGAACTCGCACTATTAGTCATAGGAGAGGAGAGAACCAGATGAACCCGCAAACGCAAGTCCAGACACAAGTTCAAACGCAAGTCCAAGCGGCGGCGAAGCGGACCCGCACGTATTCGATGTACGCTTTGGTCGGGGTCAGTACGGCGCATTTGCTAAACGATGCGATGCAGACTGTCATTCCGGCCGGATTTCCACTGTTCCAGCAGCAGATGAATTTGAGCTTCAGCCAGATCGGATGGGTGGCGTTCGCCCTAAATGTGACTGCTTCGATTTTGCAGCCGCTGATCGGATATTACACGGACAAGAAACCGATGCCGATCCTACTCCCGGCGGGGATGGCCTTTTCCCTGCTGGGGATGATCGTCCTCGCCTATTCTACCGGAATGACCGCTTTGCTGCTGGCCGTAATCGCGATCGGAATCGGCTCATCCGTCCTGCATCCGGAGTCGTCCCGGGTTGCGCACCTCGCGGCAGGTAGAGGCAGAGGACTGGCGCAATCGGTGTTTCAAGTGGGGGGCAATACAGGGCAGGCGCTGGCGCCGCTGCTGGTTGCGCTCATTCTGGTCCCTGGTGGTCAGCGTGGTTTCTTATGGCTCGCGTTGTTCGCCGTAGCCGGTATGGCAATTCAGGTGGGGGTCAGCTGCTGGTACAGGCCAAGAGTAAGGGCGGAGCATCAAAACCGGGCGGATTCCGCCAAGTCCGGACAGAAGGAGATTGCGGAGACCGGAAACGTGCCGGGCAAAGTAAAAAGCGAAGTCACGCATCCGGGCGCAGTTACGTATGCGGAGCCAAGCCGCAGGACAGTGGCATTCGTGATCGGAGTGTTGCTCGTGCTGCTATTCTCCAAATTTGTCTATTTGGCCGGAATGAACGGTTACTACTCGTTTTATTATATGGAGCGGTACCAATTACCGCTGGAGCAGGCGCAAGTCTGTCTGTTCATCCTGCAATTCGCCGGGATGCTCGGAACGCTGCTGGGCGGTCCTCTAGCCGATAAAATCGGCCGAAAAACCGTCATCTGGTTTTCGATCTTCGGGACGGCGCCGTTCGCGCTGCTGCTCCCTTACGCGAGCCCGACAGTCGCCATGCTGCTATGCGTTCCGATCGGCCTGATCCTGATGTCCGGCTTCTCGGTCATTATTGTGTATGCGCAAGAGCTGCTGCCCGGTAAAGTCGGGACGGTAGCCGGTCTGTTCTTCGGTCTGTCCTTCGGCATGGCGGGAATTGGTTCCGTCGCTCTCGGGTGGATGGCCGACCTAACAAGTGTGACGCTCGTTACGAAGTTTTGTGCCTTCCTGCCTCTGCTGGGAGCCGTCGCCTACTTTCTGCCCAAGGACCGCAAGTTTCAGCCGGAGTAGCAGCGAGCCGGGGGAGAGAAGCCTGGAGCCCGACCAAAACCAAGAGCCAAAACCAAGAGCCAAAACCAAGAGCCAAAACCAAGAGCCAAAACCAAGAGCCAAAACCAAGAGCCAAAACCAAGAGCCAAAACCAAGAGCCAAAACCAAGAGCCAAAACCAAGAGCCAGAACCAAGAACCAAGAACCATAAACCCAAAAGCTCATGAGCTCAAGGGCTAAGATAACCAGAGTAAATCAACTATCTCGCTGCCAGCCCTACGGAGTCCCCGTCCTCTTCCGTCCGCTTTCCTTTGAGGGGAAACAGCGGGCGAGACAGGAAAAAGCCCAGGCGCAGCACGGCTATGAGCATAAAGCAGGCCCACAAAGGCATGGCAGCCAGCATCGCGCCTGCGATTAGAGGACCGGCCGCCATGCCGAGCTGCATGACCAGCTGGAAGTCGGAGAAGTAGGCCATCTCGGCTTTATGCTTCCCGGCTTCTTCCATCATCATCGTCTGCGTCGACACTTCACTTACCGCCAGCATAAAGCCCGTCCAAGCCTGCGCGGCGACAAGCAGCCAGTACCGGTCAATCAATCCGTACGGCAGTGCACACACAATCATTCCGAGCAAGGCGGCGCGATAGATGCCTACGGTGCCGAACCGTTCCATCAGACGGCGGACGAAGGGAAGCGAAACTGCCGAGAGGATGCCGGACGTGACGACGAAAAAAGCGATCTGCGAGTTGCTTAAATGCAAAATTTTGACGTGATAGATCGTGAACAGCGGAGGGGTCATAAAGATTCCCGCATTGTTAAGCGCCATCCACCAAATGTTGCGATCGCACTCCCGGAACAGCCGGATCGGCTGAAACTTGATTTTCGTTTTTTCTCTTGGCGCCAGACTGGCGATCAGCGACATCCCGGCAAAGGTAGACAAACAGCCGATCAGCATCGAGACGACGTAATTATATGGAAAGTAGGAATCGAAAGCATCCAGTGCAAAGCCGATTAGCAATCCTCCGGTCGTCGTAACGAACAGCGCAATCACCTTGATCCGGCTGAACAAGGCGGGAAACCGGTCCGGCTCGATGACGCGGCGCAGGATGGCCGGCTGCTGGGCGGAGGTGACGATGACGGATACGGCATTGATGCTCCAGAATACGAGCAGCACCGGGATCGGATTCGGCAGCAGGATGGAAAGCGCCATACAGATAAAAGCGAACTGACGGACGTAACCGCTCGTTAGAAACACCCCGCGCGTAACCGGCAGCTGGCGAGTCAGAAAAGCCAGCGACAACGCGCAAAACAAAGCCGGCAGCGAATTGGACAGCGCAATTTCGAAGTCGGAGGCTCCCAGACGTGCGATTAGCACGCCGAGAAAGGTGAAAAACGCGACGCTTTTAATATTTTGCAGCATCGCATCCAGGTAAATGCGGTTGGTCGCCTTCATAGGAATGTGTCCTTTCCGATTATGCTGGTTCCTTAAGGTGAATAAGGACAAGGATAAAGTAGCTTATAACCGTAAGTGTACTCCCGCCGGAGGTGAAAACATATGGACATCTCCCGCAAAAAACATGGACGATCTGATCACCCGGTATGACGAATATCGAGCCAGCCGTCCCAAAATACTCGAATCGCGAAGTACAGAAACAGCAGAGCGGACAAAACAGACAAAACGCGCATAAATCCCGATCCGACCCGGGAACCGGCTGCGCTGGCGATCCAGGCGAGCGAGAGGGACCAGAGGAGTCCGGCGGCGAAAAAACCGGAAACGAAAGCGATCAGTCCGGCGCCGCGTCCGATATTCATCCCGGAGACGATCGGTCCGGCTACGAGGGCAAACCAGGCGATCGCGGTCGGGGAGGCTAGCGTCAGTCCGGCGCCGGTCAGCCATAGCCCAAGCAGACTTCGGCTTTCGGATACAGGATGCGAGGGGCCGCCAGTGGGGAGCTGCTTCGGCTTCCGGCTGTCGCGCAGCATTTTGACCGTCAGCAGAAGCAGGACGATCGTGCCGACGATCCATAACGTCCGTTTGACCCACGTGATCTCGAAGATGACGCTGACGCCGATCAGAGCAAGCGTTATATAAAACAAGTCGCCGAAGCACGAGCCGAAACCGATCGCGAAGGAAGGGCGAAAGCCTTGTTCGATGCCGGTTTTTAGGATAGCGACATTCACGAGGCCGAGATCGAGGCATAACGATAACGAAAACAAGAAGCCTTGCAGAAACGGAATCCAAACGTTCATGGCAGTGGTGAAGCTCCTTTGCGGCATTTTGTCGAATCTGGATGATGAGCGTATTATACACGAAGAGAGGATGGGTGTAGAGGCATCATCGGTCAAGCGGTTCAAAGGGTACAGGTAACAGGTAACGGGCAAGCAGCCGGCCCCTCATCGGAAGAGAGACAGACGCTTGCCCGTCACCTGTACAGCCCGGAGGAACGAAGCGGTTAGTCGAAGTTGGCCAGCAGCCCCATGGACGATACGGGCAGCCCCGCCTTATGCAGATGGGCGACGCAGCCGAGACCGGTGCAGCGGGGGACCGCCCACAGCTCGCTTCGTTCCTCGAATAAAATCGTCGTCACCGAGCTGGGAGGAAGCCAGAACGAGCTCCACACGAGCGGAAAAGGGAGCTCCAGCAAATGGGACAGCCAAGTCAGCCCGAAGCCGAGATGGCAAAACACGGCGATCGATTCCCGGTTCGATTCCCGAATCCGGTAGCGGCCTTCTTCCCGTTCGTAGCCGTGACGCTGCAGAAAAGCGTCCGAGTCGCGCTGGAGTGAATCGTAAGATCCGGCGTACTCCCGGTAAGGAGCGCGTCCCGGCCACTTGTCGCCGTCGGGATACGGGGGAGCGGCGCGCACCGTTTCGCCCGGGATGTTCCAAGCCGCCAACGGCCGGCCTTGCGAATCCGGAGCCTGCCAGCTCAGCTCGCTCGTCCACGTCTCGATAACCGGCTCCAATCCGAGCAGATCGGCGGTGTACCGCATCGTGTGAACAGCCCGGTTGACGGGCGAGCAATAGATGCGGTCGACGCCGGTCTCCTTCAGATGGTGCGCGAGTGCCTGCGCTTCGAGATGTCCTGCCGCAGTAATCGTATGATTAGGGTAATCGGGCTCGGCGTGCCGGATCAAATAAATTTTCATGCTTCTCTCTCCCGTAGTATGGATTCTCTTTCTCTATATCGTTTGAGTTATAAGGAAAGGATATAGTTGCCCAAGTCGTGCGCATACCGGAGGCCGGAGTCGCGAATACCGTCAGGCAGATTGCGAATGCTGTTGTGCGTCTCGTACGTAAAATCCCCCTCGTAACCGACGCTTCTCAGCGCCTGAACCACTTCGGTCCAGTTTATGGTTCCTTGATACGGCAATATATGCTGGTCGCTTACCCCGTCATTATCCTGAATATGTGTAGCCTTCAGACGTGTGCCGAGGGTTCTGATTCCGGCCGTCTGACTGACCGACTGCCGGTGTCCGTGGCCGGTATCCCAGCAGGCGCCAGCCAGCGGATGATTGAGCGTGTCGATCAGCTCGGCCAGTTCCTCCGGCAGCGAGAAATACGAGCGGATATGGCGCCGGTCGGTCAAGTTTTCAAGAGCGATGCCTACGCCGGTCGCTTCCAAAAGGGGGATGAATTTCCGGTAAAAACCGACGTTGAACTCCAGCACGTCCCGGTACGCTTCGCCCTCCTCCCCGGTTACGTTCGTCGGGTGGAAGACGACCCAGGGCACGCCCAGTATAGCTGCGGTACGCAGCGACCTCTCGACCAGCTTCGTGTAATCGTCCAGGCCCAGATCGAGCGCAAGCTTCGCAAAGCAAGGTCCGTGCACCGGTCCGTGCATCTGGGTGAACCGGACGCCGTGAGCGTCCGCGCTGGCGCGGATGTCCCGCGCCCAAGCTTCCTCCTCCTGCGGACTCATCCGCAGCACATCCTTCTGGAAATCCCAATAGTTCATATCGAGCGAAGCGAATCCTGTCGCGGCGCACCTGCGGACCGCTTCCGGCCGCGAGACGCTGGCATCGAATACGTTAAGCGAAGTAGACACGTTCATTTTAGAACCCTCCCGGGACGTGTTTGATTATTGCTGGCTTTTGATGAATTGATTGATTTCTTCCTCGGCATCCCGCAGCATGGTGTTCAAATCCTTGTTGTCCGCCAGAAACTCTTTATAATGCTTCAGCGTAATTTCGCTTCCCTTGCTCTGGTATTTGGAGAAGGGGGGTGCGGAGGCGGGTTTGCTTTTGAAGATGCTGTTTAGCTTTTTGTCTTTCAGAGCCGGATTGTCGGCGCCGAACTCCTTGCGGATATCCGGATTGGTGAGCAGCGGGATGCGGCCGGTTTTGCGCGTGCTGATTTTCTGGTTGTCGTCCGAGAACAGCACCTCGAGCGCCTTCATCGCCGCTTGCTTGTGCCTGCTCATGCTTGTGACCGCGATGACGTGTAGATCGTACATGCCGAACACGTCCGGACTTTCCTTGTAGCTCGGAAACTGGGCGATATCCCAGTTCAGCCCTTCCGTCTTGGACAGCAGGTCGAGCAGGTTGACGCTGGCCAGCATCGCTTGCTTCTTTCTTTTATGAACTCGTTCGTCGAAAAATTCGGCGCATTGCCCGGGATCGAATAAATCATTTTGCCGAGGGTAAACGCTTTACGGTACGGTTCGCTGTTAACGGCAGCCGCGTTGGTTTTGGCGTCAACGGGGATCAGCGACAGCGGATACACCGGCCGTGTCCACGAATCCATTCCCAGCCCGCTGTATTGGATACCGCCGTCGATCCGGGTAAGCCGCTTCGCGAGCTGAACCACGTCGTCCCAGGTCATGCCGTCCTGAGGGTAAGCCGCTCCGAATTTATCGAAGAGGTCTTTGTTATAATAAAGGGCGTTAAATTGCATATTGTACGGTAAGCCGTACAGCTCTCCGTTGTCCCCCAGCGTCCGCAGCGTTTTCAGCGCATCCGGTTCGAACCGGGTGAGATCGAACTGCTCGCTTTTGGCCAGCGGCGTAATGTCCTCGAACAGGCCGAGCCCTTTATTCGGATTCATGTTGCCGTTCCAGATCGTAATCAGATCGATCTGCTCCTTGGAGGCGACGGCGTTTTCGAGCATCGTGGCATTGTGTTCGAGAAGTTCTACCGTGATATAGGGATACTTCTTCTTAACGGGCTCCGCTATGAGCAGGCGGAAATCATCGGCCGTCATCGGCTGATGGGTGAACAGCTTCAGCGTAAACGGGTCCGGATCTTTCCCCGGAGCCGGCTTGCCGGCCTTTCCGAAGCCCGCGCCGCCTCCGGACGAGCAGCCGGTCAGCCCAAGCACGCCTAGCGAAAGCGCTATCGCAACCGTATGGAACGTTTTCACAAGTGAACCCCTCCGATATAAGGATCGTACGTTTTCCCGCTTGGTTTCCATCTGTACACCGTGAATAAAAACAGATACGATAAAACATGACATACGTGCGACGGCCGTTATCTGAAGCATAGCCCGCTGCGTCGTTTTATGGAATATCACGAGGTAGTTTCTTTTTGGCATTTCGTAGGGGGAGCGCTTTCATAAGGGGGCAGACCGATGCAGGAGACCGCGGTGGAGTTCGTCGATTTATGGTTTTATAAGCCGGACGGCTTCGAAGAGCTTGGCGGCGTCTGGCCGGTACGGATCGGACATAACATTGCGAAGGACCATTACAGGAACGGCCCGCGGCAGACGCCGTACGGCAATATGCATTTTATCCGCGACGGTCGGGTGGAGCTTTTTTATGGAGGGAAGCAGGTCGTTCTCGGCAAGGGCGATATTTTCTGCAAATTCCCGAATACGATCTATTCGTATCAAATGGTGCCCGGCGACCGTCCGCTGCGGATGACCTGGGTGACCTTCGACGGCCATCAGGCCCGCGACATGCTGGTTATGACCGGATTTTCGGAGGAGCAGCCGTACCGGAGAGGGGCTCTCGACCCCGATATGGAAATCGTTCTGCGCCAAATGTTCGAGTGGTGCAAAGGCAACAGCCGCAAACACCGGATGACGATGTACAGCCTCATGTACAGCATCTTCAGCAAGCTGCTGCCGGAGCGGGATTACGAGCCGCAGCCGACGCACAACGACTGGGTGCGCAAAAGCCTCGACTTTATACACGCCTATTATGCGGAACGAATTACGGTGGAGGATGTGGCGAAGTACGTCCGTCTGCATCGCACGCATCTGTCCAAAATTTTCACGAAAGAAGTGGGCAAGCCGCCCTCCGACTATATCATTCAGATCCGGCTGGACAAAGGCAGGCAGCTGCTGCTTGAGAGCCCGCTATCCGTTACCGAGGTCGCCTTGTCGGTCGGGTATCCCGACATCTATTCCTTCACCCGGGCGTTCACCCGCAAATACGGCAGGTCGCCCAACGGCGTGCGCAAGCAGATGGCGGCGGGACCCGGCAAGGAGCCGGACAACCGGCTGGAGGCGGAGACGGATAACTGAAGGGGTGATTACGGAAGCTTCCCGGCTCTGACAGCTATTCGCCAAACAGGGCGGTAATTTCGCGGCAGTTACTCAGATGCGTTCAAGCAAAGTCATCCGGTCCGTTTGCCGCCGATTTGCCCGCTAACGGCTTCCCCGGGAGATCCCGCCTTGCAACTTTGTACGATATTGCATATAATACGAGTTAAATCTGTCTTTCCTTGTACAAGAGGCAAAGGCGGGCTATATGCAAATGCGACGACGGAGAAAAGTAAGCAGACGCCTTCTTACAGGGAGGGAGCGCCGGAGATTGAGAGTGCTCCTATGGAATCAGGCTGCCGAAGTTCGCTCCCGAGCAGTCCTTTGAAACCTTCCGCCAGACGGCGCGATTCGCGCACCGGATATAGGCGGACGGGCAAGTAGAGGGAACCGGTCCCGGGCCGTTAACCCGGCAAAGCGAAGACGACTTCGCCTTACGGAATCCGGCTGCTGCATGCGGCGGATGCGGGCATCTGCCGATTAGCGGATGATGCCGAAGCCGAACGGCTCGTCTTAACAAGGGTGGTACCGCGGCACTTTCGCCCCTTACAGGGATGAAGGTGCTTTTTGTGTTTTTACGAAAGTTTCCAAGTTTCCGATCGGCATCGTCCTCGTCCGGCTAACTATTGGCCAGTCCGAACCGAACTGCCGTACACGACCCTGAATCATGGATGACCGTGCGGGGTCTATAAGAAGGAGGAGCTACAATGAGAGAACGATTGCTTGCGCTGAAGACGGAAGCGCTGCAGGAGCTGGAGCGGGTGGAGAACGCCCAGCAGCTGAACGACCTCAGAGTCAAATATTTGGGGAAAAAGGGTCCGCTTACGGAAATTTTGCGGGGCATGGGCGCATTAAGCGCCGAGGAGCGTCCGGTTATCGGTCAAGTGGCCAACGAGGTGCGCGGCGCCATCGAGGAAGTAATCGAAGCGAAGCAAGCCGAATATGCGCAGGCCGAAACGGCCAACCGCCTGAAGGCGGAGATGGTTGACGTAACGCTGCCGGGCCGCCGCTCTGCCCACGGTGCGGTTCACCCGCTCAACAAGGTGATTCAGGAAATCGAGGACATTTTTATCGGCATGGGCTATTCGGTAGCCGAAGGTCCGCAGGTGGAGAAGGACTACTATAACTTCGAGGCTCTCAATCTGCCGAAAGATCATCCGGCGCGCGATATGCAGGATTCGTTTTATATTACTGACGAAATTTTGATGCGCACGCAGACGTCCCCGGTACAGATTCGTACGATGGAGAAACGCCAGGGCGCGGTGCCGATCAAAATCATCAGCCCGGGCCAGGTATACCGCCGCGACGACGACGATGCGACGCACTCGCATATGTTTACGCAAATCGAAGGGCTTGTGATCGACCGCCATATCCGGATGAGCGACCTGAAGGGTACGCTGCTCCAGTTCGTTCAGGAAATGTTCGGTCCGCAGACGCGCATCCGGATGCGTCCGAGCTTCTTCCCGTTCACCGAGCCTAGCGCCGAGGTCGACGTCTCCTGTATGATGTGCGGCGGCCACGGCTGCCGGACGTGCAAGAAGACCGGCTGGCTGGAAATTCTCGGTTCCGGCATGGTGCACCCGCGCGTGCTCGAGATGTCCGGTTACGATCCGAACGAATACAGCGGATTTGCTTTCGGCATGGGCGTTGAACGCATTGCGATGCTGAAGTATGGCGTGGACGATATCCGCCATTTCTATACGAACGATATCCGGTTCCTGAAGCAGTTTGTGCACATTTAACGAGAAGCCGAGAAAGGGAGTGAACGGGACGTGAAAGTCTCTTATCAATGGTTGTCCGAATACGTCGATCTGAAAGGGTATACCGCCTCGGAGCTGGCGGAGAAACTGACCCGCAGCGGGATCGAAGTCGATATCGTGGAAAATCGGAACAAAGGCGTCACGAACGTGGTCGTCGGTTATGTCAAAGCGCGGGAGAAACATCCCGACGCGGATAAGCTGAGCGTATGCACGGTCGACGCCGGACAGGGCGAAGATCTGCAAATCGTCTGCGGAGCCAAAAACGTAGCGGCCGGGCAAAAAGTTCCGGTAGCGCTCGTAGGCGCCGAGCTGCCGGGTGATCTGAAAATCAAAAGAGCCAAGCTGCGCGGCGTCGAATCGATGGGAATGATCTGTTCGGCCAAGGAGCTCGGCCTGAATGACAAGCTGCTGCCCAAAGAGCAGCAGGAAGGGATCCTCGTGCTGCCGGAAGATACGGCGGTCGGCAAGTCGATCCTGGAAGTGCTCGGCCTCGATGACGAAGTGATGGAACTGGATCTGACCCCGAACCGGTCCGACTGCCTGAGCATGATCGGCGCCGCTTACGAGATTGCGGCGATCCTCGGCCGCAACGTCGAGCTGCCGAAGGATGAGATCGGTCTCCATCCGTCCCAAACGAAGGCATCGGACCATCTGAGCATCGGTATTACGGCGGCTGAGCTGTGCAGCCGTTATGCGGCCAGGCGAATTGCCCGGGTGAAGGTCGGACCGTCCCCGCTATGGCTGCAAAACCGGCTGATGGCTGCAGGCATTCGTCCGATCAACAATATTGTGGACGTCACTAACTACGTGATGCTGGAGTACGGTCAGCCGCTACATGCGTTCGACGCGGATCTGCTGGAAGGCGGGCGCATCGATGTTCGTCTGGCTGGCGAAGGCGAGAAGCTCGTCACGCTGGATGATAACGAGCGGACGCTGGAGCCGCACATGCTGCTGATTACGGACGGTGTGAAACCGATCGCGCTTGCCGGCGTTATGGGCGGCGCCAATTCGGAAGTGTCGCGGGATACGACGACGATCGTGCTGGAATCGGCCAAGTTCGCGGGCGCGATCGTCCGCAAGACGTCCCGCCAGCTCGGACTCCGTTCGGAAGCGTCGCTGCGCTTCGAGAAGGAATCGAATCCGGAGGCCGTCATTCCGGCGCTGAACCGTGCCGCGTCGCTGATCGCCGAGCTGACCGGAGGCGAAGTGAACGAAGGGATCGTCGAAGCTGTAACGAAGGAAGCTGAGCCCGTATCGGTGCACATCACACTGGAGAAAATCAACCGTTACCTCGGCACGGAACTGGCGATGCTGGAAGTCAAAGTGATTTTGAACCGGCTTCATTTCAATTTCGAGGAGCCGGGAGCCGGAGAACTGAACGTCCGCATTCCGATGCGCCGCGGAGACATTACGAGAGATGTCGATCTGATCGAGGAAATCGCCCGTTTGTACGGGTATGACAACATTCCTTCGACTCCGATTATGGGCGCGACGACCCCGGGATCGCTGACCCGCGAGCAGTCGCTCCGCCGCGTCATTCGCCGATTGTTGACCGAAAGCGGGCTGCACGAGGTTATTACGTATACGTTCACGCATCCGGAGCCGATCGCAAAGTATAGCGGCATGTATCCGGAAGCGAAGCCGATCGCGCTGTCGATGCCGATGAGCGAGGAGCGCAGCGTGCTTCGGACGAGTCTCGTGCCTCACCTGCTGGACACGGCGGTGTATAACCGGAACCGCAACGTGGACGATGTGTCGATCTACGAGCTGGGCAACGTGTTCGTCACGTCCGAAGGACAACTGACGACGCTGCCGCAGGAGAAGCTGATGCTGGCGGCGATCTGGACCGGCCGGCGCGCTCCGGCGCACTGGGGGCATAAAGGCGACAAGGTTGATTTCTATGATATGAAGGGCGTATTCGAGAAGCTGACCGATTACCTCGGGTTGGAGTCGGTCGGTTACAAGAGTGCCGCTCCGGAAGGATTCCACCCTGGGCGGACGGCCGAGATCACGATCGGTGAAGGGGCGGGAGCCCGCGTCATCGGACGGATCGGACAGCTCCACCCGGAGCTGCAGCAGGCCAAAGATTTGGACGATACGTATGTGCTCGAGGTGGAAGTGGAGCCGCTGATGGAGCGTGCCGATTTCCGCATCGAATACAAGCCGTTGCCTAGAAATCCGGCGATCGGACGCGATATGGCGATCGTCGTAGATTCGGGCGTTGCAGTAGGCGATATCCGGCAAACCGTCGAAGCGGCTGCAGGCGCCTTGCTCGAATCGATCGACGTCTTCGATATTTATACAGGAGAGCGTCTCGGACAAGGGAAGAAAAGCGTGGCGTTCGCGCTTCTGTACCGTCATCCGGAGCGCACGCTGACCGATGAAGAGGTCGGAGAGCAGCACGGCAAAGTTGTAGCCGCTCTTGAACAAACATTCGGCGCAGAACTGCGCAAATAGAAGGAAATAAGACCGTTCACATCGAATGATATAAGCGATGGGGACGGTTTTTTCTTTTTCCGCCGCAACCCGTCAATTTTCGACATGATCCGTGAACCTGTATAGGTTGGAAAGGGTGTGCCTATTATGAGTACGGGCGATAAAATTAGAGTCACGGTCGATATATACGGAACAGAATATAAATTGATGGGCAGCTCCAGCAGCGGTTATGTCAAGAAGGTTGCCTCTTATGTAGACGAGCAGATGCACAATACGGCCAAAGTGTTTCCGCGATTGGATACGCCCCGGCTTGCCGTGCTGGCGGCTGTTAATATGGCGGACGATTTTTTTAAGCTCGAGTCGTCACTGGAGCAGGTTCAGCAGCAGATGGAAGGACTTCGGGGTGCCGATCAGCGGTGCGCGGAGCTGGAAGAGAAGCTTCGCCTGCTGGAGCAGTCGTTTGAGCAGGAGGCGAACAAGCTGCGGGAGCGCGAACGGGAGCTGGCGGCTGAAATCGGTCAGCTGCGCGGGCGTGCCGAACGAAGCGAGCGCGAGCTCGAGTCGGAGCGGCAGAGCAGACAGGCGGCTGAGCAGAAAGCGGCCGGGCGGATTGCGCAGCTTCAGGAAGAAAAGCAGCAGATGGAGGAAACGTTCCAGCTGAAGCAGACGTTGATGAAGGAGCAGGAAGAGCAGCTGCTGACCCAGATCGTAGCCGAACAGGAAGCGCACAAGCAGTCGGTTCAGGAGTTGAATGCGAAGGCGAAGCAGGCGCTCGATGCAGAGCGTCAGCAAAGCCGGGGCCAGCTCGAAGAGGAGCAGCGCAAAGCACGGAAGGCGCTGGAGGAAGAGCGCGCCAAGGCAGCGCAGAAGCTGGAGCAGACGCTTGCGGAAGAGAAGGGCAAGCGGGAGCAGGCGCTTGAGCAGCTGCGCCGTCAAGGCCAGCAGACGATCGAACAGGAGCGTCTTCAAGGCCAGCAGGCGCTTGAACAGGAACGGCAGAAAGCGGAGCAGTTGCTGCTTGACGAACGGCAGAAAGCAGCCCAGGCGCTCGAGGAGGAGCGCAAGAAGTCGCAGCAAACGCTGGAGGAGCAGCGCGGCAAGTGGCAGCAGACGCTGAAGCAGGAGGGCGAGAAGGCGCAGCAGTTGCTCGAAGCGGAGCGCCGGAAGCTGGAGCAGGAGCGCAAGCAAGTGCTGGAGGCTATGGAGGCCGCACGCAAGCAGTTCGAGCAGGAGCGTCAGCAGGTGCTGGAGGAACTGGAAGCGGAGCGGCTTAGCGCGGCGCAGTCGCTGGAGGAAGAGCGGAGCAAGTGGCAGCAGCAGCTAACGCAGGCGGACGAATTGTCGCTGCAAACGTTGGAAGCCGAACGTCAGAAAGCGGAGCAGGAGCGTCAAAAGGTGCTGGACGAGCTGGCGGCGGAACGGGAGAAAGCCGAACGCCAGCGTCAGAAGGCGGAGCAGGCGCTGCAGGAGGAACGCGCGAAGCGTGAGCAACTGGTAGCGGAGGAAGTGCGCAAAGGCGAGCAGGCGCTCGTCGAGGAGATGCTGCGCGCCGAAGAAGCGTTGGAGCAGGAGCGTTACCAGGCGGCAAAGTCGCTGGAGGAAGAGCGGAGCAAGTGGCAGCAGCAGCTAACGCAGGCGGACGAATTGTCGTTGCAGGCGCTGGAAGCGGAACGTCAGAAGGCGGAGCAGGAGCGTCAGCAGTTGCTTGAAGCGCTGGAGAACGAGCGCAAGCAGGCCGAGCAGCAGCGTCAGCAAGCTCTGCAATCGCTGGAAGCGGAGCGGCTTCAGGCGGAACAGGAGAAGCAACAGCTGCTGAAAGCGCTGGAGAACGAGAAGCTTAAATCGAAAGACGAACGTCAGCAAGCGTTGCAGACGCTGGAAGCGGAGCGTCGGAAATTCGCGAAGGAGCGCCAACAGGCCGAGCAATTGCTGGAAGCCGAGCGCCAGAAACAGGAGCAGCAGCGTTTGCAGGCAGAGCAAGCACTGAACGAAGAGCAGGCGAAGCGGGAGCAGCTGGTGGCGGAGGAAGTGCGCAAGGGCGAGCAGGCGTTAGTCGAAGAAATGGTTCGTGCCGAGGAGGTGCTGGAGCAGGAACGGGTGAAGGCGAAGCAGGCGCTGGAAGAAGAGCGGAGCAAGCGCGAGCAGGCTTTGCAGGCGCTGGAAATGGAGAGCTTGAAGGCGGAGCAGGAGCGTCAGAAGTTCGCACAGGAGCGCAGGCAGGCCGAACAATTGCTGGAAGCCGAGCGCCAGAAGCGAGAGCAGCAACGTTTACAGGCGGAGCAGGCGCTGCAGGAGGAGCTGGCGAAGCAGGAGCGTCAGAAGGCGGAGGAAGTGCGCAAGGTCGAAGAGGCGC
>NZ_JARBDB010000078.1:0-572 GCF_036577605.1 Paenibacillus sp. GYB004 | reverse complement strand
AGTCGTAACAAGGTAGCCGTATCGGAAGGTGCGGCTGGATCACCTCCTTTCTATGGAGTTAAGCACAATCGAAAGATTGTGCCACCTCGGAAGCATAAGCTAATCGAACCTGTAACGGTTCGGTACACAATCCGGTCCGATTTCATTTGTTCAGTTTTGATGGAATTTTGTCCATCAATCCCAACTGGGAATCTATTTGGGGCCATAGCTCAGCTGGGAGAGCGCCTGCCTTGCAAGCAGGAGGTCAGGAGTTCGATCCTCCTTGGCTCCACCAAAAACTACCGCAAAAAACTTCAAATTTCGACTTGAAATGCGAACTGTTGCTGAATACATAGGCAGCATGGAGGCACACCCAGGGAACTGAAACATCTAAGTACCTGGAGGAAAAGAAAACAAACGTGATTCCGTCAGTAGCGGCGAGCGAACGCGGAAAAGCCCAAACCGGTCCCTTCGGGGATCGGGGTTGTAGGACGTCGATATGGCAAAAGCAGGTTAGGCGAAGCGGTCTGGAAAGGCCGGCCACAGAAGGTAAAAGCCCTGTAACCGAAAGCTTGCGTATGCCTAGACGGATC
>NZ_JARBDB010000077.1:0-937 GCF_036577605.1 Paenibacillus sp. GYB004 | reverse complement strand
GGGTTGAACTAAATAAGGATCAGGCTTCGGATGAAGCAGGAATGCTTTCGAAGCTAACTTTGCTACGCAAAGTTCTTAGGGCCTTTAGCTCAGCTGGTTAGAGCGCACCCCTGATAAGGGTGAGGTCGGTGGTTCGAGTCCACTAAGGCCCACCATTTCCAAATATCCTTCGGGATCTATTTGGGGCCATAGCTCAGCTGGGAGAGCGCCTGCCTTGCAAGCAGGAGGTCAGGAGTTCGATCCTCCTTGGCTCCACCAAAAACTACCGCAAAAAACTTCAAATTTCGACTTGAAATGCGAATGGGACTTGTGGTAATATAGCACTTGTCGCTTTCGAGCGAAAACAACGGAATGCGGAACTTCAATAGAAGAAACGCACGAAGTTGGCAAGCTTCGAAAACCGATAATCGCAACGTTGTTCCTTGAAAACTGGATAGCGAAACGAAGAGAGCAAGAACATCTGTAAAGGTGATCTTAGAGGCTGAAACGTTCGATCTTTTGAACATCCTTCGGGATATTCGGAAAATCTTGGATAAGCTAATAAGGGCGCACGGAGGATGCCTAGGCGCTAGGAGCCGAAGAAGGACGTGGCGAACTACGATAATGCCTCGGGGAGTCGTAAGCAGGCTTCGATCCGGGGATGTCCGAATGGGGAAACCCGGCTGCGGTAATACGCAGTCACCTGTTGCTGAATACATAGGCAGCATGGAGGCACACCCAGGGAACTGAAACATCTAAGTACCTGGAGGAAAAGAAAACAAATGTGATTCCGTCAGTAGCGGCGAGCGAACGCGGAAAAGCCCAAACCGATCCCTTCGGGGATCGGGGTTGTAGGACGTCGATATGGCAAAAGCAGGTTAGGCGAAGCGGTCTGGAAAGGCCGGCCACAGAAGGTAAAAGCCCTGTAACCGAAAGCTTGCGTATGCCTAGACGGATC
>NZ_JARBDB010000076.1:0-4822 GCF_036577605.1 Paenibacillus sp. GYB004 | reverse complement strand
TCCTGATACCCCACTCGAAATCACTATTGAAGGGAAAACTTTTTTAGAGTCTGAGCGGAAATTATCTAAAACAAAAAGAAATGAATTGATAAGATATGCCATTACAACTGCTATCGCGGTAGCCGCACACAAAGTCGTTTTTCTTTTGAATCATTCCATGAACGACTTTACCAATGCAGCCACCATCAACCCCCATGTTATGAACCAGCACCACGTCGGAACCCTATCACTGCTTTTCTTCATTTTTCACATCCTTCCGCCACTTCATTGGCGGTTTTTTCTATTCCTTGAATTTCAAGCCCGCAAATCTTGCAAAACCGATCCTCCGAGCCGATCTCGCTGTTCTTGCAGCGTGGGCAATTATTCGAACCCTTCACCTCCCCGTATGTACCATTTGCCACGGCCTCGACCGCTTCAAAAGCGTCCGTTAGCACTGCTGGATGCTTGTCCACTTCCGCAAATCGCTGGACTACTTTGAAACCCACCTCTTCTGTCTCGAGCCGTTGAAGAATCAAAACTTCAACCCCACAGCCACTGTGCGCCGTAATGTTGACCACGTACGGCGCTTGTATTTTAATGGCGACTGCCAGACTGATCATTTTCCCGATCCTGTCAATTCCGTTCATAGCTTTCTCCCTTCTAATAGCGTCCGGTCCGAGTGCATAATGCGTTCTACCATTCGTGTAAATCCTGCCAATTAGCTTATCGGTACATGTACTTCGTACAAAGACGATGTATCAAATGATTTTTACCGGATCACTCTCCATCATCTGAATTCATGCCGTTTCAATTTTTTTCGGATAGTTTTATCCAGATCAATTTGACGGAAATACAGATTTACACGTTGCCTGAAAAAGGGAACTTCACCGTCCCGCACCATTCGCCGTAACGTTGATTCTGAAACCTTGAGATATGCCATTGCTTCATCGAAAGTGAAAATATTAGCGTATAGCCTCTGTTTTATTTCTGGTTCAAGTTCGGCAAGAATCTCCTCTCGAAGTTCACGTTTAATATCAGTGCGAATCAACTCGATCAGGTCTAAGGTTTTCATAATGATTCGTCCCACCCGGTTCGGTCATTATTTCAGAAAGTAATCAACCGTTACCCCAAAATAATCGGCCAGCGTTTTCAGTTTGTCAGACTTGGGTTGATAGTTCCCCTTTTTCCAATTTGATAGAGTTGCCGTAGAAACGCCTGTATCTTTCGATACTTGGTAGGCGGTTTTTCCATTCTCATTCAGCAATAGCTGAAATTTTTCGTACATACCCCACCCTCCCTTCAATTTTTTAACATCAATATATTGACGATTAGCTAAGGTTTCTTATATAATCAGAGTGTCACCTAAGTTATATAAGATTACTAAGACATTCCGTCAATTTTGACTTAGATAACTAAGCTATGTTTGTATATTAGCATAGTTTTCTAAGCGTTGTCAACGGAAATTGACTTAGTTTTCTGTCCTATTTTTTTAAAAATAGTGGAGGAAAGCTAATGTATGAGAAATTTGAGCAGTTATTGAAGGAATTCGACGTCACGCCTTACCGTGTTGCTAAGGATACCGGGCTAAACACCGCCACCTTCACGAGTTGGAAACAAGGGAAATACACACCAAAACAGGATAAGCTGCAAAAGATCGCAGAATATTTCGGTAAACCAGATGACTATTTTTCTGGATCTTCAGTCCAGGAGGACAGGGAGCCGTACGCCCTCACTGCAAAGGAAGAACGCGATATCGCTCTGGATCTAGAACGAATGATGGGAGATTTAGAGAGTAAAGAGGCCATAGCTTTTTATGGGGAAGAAGTAGAGTTCGATGAGGAGGCAAGAGAACTGCTACGCGTATCCATGGAACAAACTATGCGTCTTGCTAAACAGTTAGCTAAAAAGAAGTATACGCCGAAAAAATATCGCAAGGATTGATACTCGGAGGTTCGTTGCGTATATGCCAATCAGAAAAACGGTAAATAAACTTATCAAGAAGTACGGGACTCGTGATCCAATTAAAATCGCTTCGTTAATGGGGATTGTCGTCCAATATCGGCAGTTGAAAGGTATTTTAGGCTACTACCAATCATACAAGCGCATATCTGTAATACACGTTGCATACGGTGCTCCGGAAGGATTAATTCCCTTCATCATCGCGCACGAACTCGGACACCGCCTTTTACATCCTGATATTAATGTCCCGTTCCTACGAGCAAACACGTTCTTTTCAATCGACAAGATCGAGCAGCAAGCCAATCAGTTCGCCGTTGAACTGCTAATTCCGGACGAACTATTGCTGGAAGGCTATACAATCCATCAAGCAGCCAAAATGTCCAATGTGCCGCTTGTGATCGCTGACTTGAAAACCGTACCGAAGTTCAAACGTTGCATCTTGTAACTAGGTGTTATAACTTCAACCATCTTGCGCTTTCCAGCTGCGAGGCTGTTTAAATATACCAAAAATAGAACATACGTTTGGAGTGATGAAGTGGAATGGCATGGACGGAGCCTTTAGGAGGCAACAAGTACAAGCTTGTTGAACGCGATCCTTCCCAAGCCTCGAGACCCAAAAAATCTATATCGGTCGAGATGCCGGAAGAAATCGCAAAATCAAAATCAGAGAAGAAAAAAGAAGCGTGGCTAGCTGTCGAACTTTCAAAATGGAGTGAAGCTGTTATTAGTGGGAAGTTCGAAGACAAAGGGAAGAACCGGAGGAAGTCGCAAAAAACAACCTTTTCAGATTTCATTCCGATTTGGAAGAAAGGATATGCTAAGGAGAATATGGGAGGGAAAACGATTCTTAACGTCATGAGTATCGTTGACTCAAGATTGATCCCTGAATTCGGAGATTATTGGATGAGTGATATTACAACGCTACAAATCGTCGAATGGTCTGGCTCCCTTGTGAATATAAAGACCCAGAGACCGTTGGCGACAAATAGCCGGTTGAACATTTATAAGGTCATGAAGTCCATTTTTGATGCAGCTACCGGGTGGGGAGTAATTAAGTCGAATCCAATGGACGGCGTAAAACGTCCGAGCCAGGGTAAAAAGGAGAAAAAAGAAATCCGCTCTAAAAAGAAAGTTTTTACTCGCGGTGAGGTTGAAAAGCTCCTAATCGCCTTATATGCGCTCCCGGCCCGTTGGCGGCTCTATTATACCGGGGCGATACTAGGAGGATTTCGTCGGGGCGAACTGCTCGCCGTGGAGTGGAAAGATATAGACCAAGAAAAATCAGCGATTTGGGTTGATAAGCAAATTACTTTGGATGAGTATGGAAAAAAGATAGAAGGCGAGGTTAAAACCGAGGACTCCGAAGGTTGGATTGTGATGCCCAAATGGTATATGGATGAGCTAAAAATATATCGTCGGCAATGGGTCAAAGAAAAGCTAAACTGCAAAAAGTGGCTTGAAGATGATAAAGAGTATATCTTCCACTCTGGGAATGGCGTTATGTACTACCCTTCCACGCCCACATTGACATGGGGAAGGTTTTTGGCAAAGAACAAACTTCCTCATGTCAAGTTGCACGGATTACGACATACTGCCGGAATGTTGCTTCGTGAATCCGGGACCGATCTTAAAACCATACAAGAACGGTTACGCCACACAAAGCTCGATACGACTGCCAATATATACTCACACAAATCAGAGTCGATCGATCGTGCGGCCGTCGCCCCTTTGGAAGAGCTTAATCCCAAAAGAGTGAAAATTGCCCCATGAATTGCCCCATAGATAAAAAGACGTCAGTCAAATGTCGAAAACAAAAAAAAGAAAACCCCTTGCGCCACAAGGGATTTGAAGGATTTATTTAACGAAGCGGGTGATGGGAATCGAACCCACGCTACCAGCTTGGAAGGCTGGAGTTCTACCATTGAACTACACCCGCAAAAAGAAAAGTCGGGACGACACGATTTGAACATGCGACCCCCTGGTCCCAAACCAGGTGCTCTACCAAGCTGAGCTACGTCCCGATACCAAGCTATGTGATTAAAAATGGCGTGCCCTGAGAGATTCGAACTCCCGACCTTTTGATTCGTAGTCAAACGCTCTATCCGGCTGAGCTAAGGGCACATCATATATGGAGCGGACGACGAGATTCGAACTCGCGACCCTCGCCTTGGCAAGGCGATGCTCTACCACTGAGCCACGTCCGCGTATGAAGAAAAGATGCGCGTGGAGGGACTTGAACCCCCACGGTCGCCCGCTAGATCCTAAGTCTAGTGCGTCTGCCAATTCCGCCACACGCGCTTATTTAAATGTGAGCCATGTAGGACTCGAACCTACGACACCCTGATTAAAAGTCAGGTGCTCTACCAACTGAGCTAATGGCTCTCATGAAGGGAATACTGGGGATCTAGGATTCGAACCTAGGCATGACGGAGTCAAAGTCCGTTGCCTTACCGCTTGGCTAATCCCCAACGTACTGAGATGGTGCCGCCGAGAGGACTTGAACCCCCAACCTACTGATTACAAGTCAGTTGCTCTACCAATTGAGCTACAGCGGCGAATTATGGTGGACGCTGACGGGATCGAACCGCCGACCCTCTGCTTGTAAGGCAGATGCTCTCCCGGCTGAGCTAAGCGTCCTCATCAGTAGATTTGCCATAAAGTAAGCCCATTATGTAATCATCGGTAACATTACTTTATGGAAAACAATGACCCGTAGGGGATACTCTCCGCTACGCTCCGAGACTGCGAAGTACTTCCTCACGAAGTTAAGCTTCGACGAACCTAATAGGTTCTCATCCCATAATAAAAATGGTGACCCGTAGGGGATTCGAACCCCTGTTACCTCCGTGAAAGGGAGGTGTCTTAACCCCTTGACCAACGGGCC
>NZ_JARBDB010000075.1:0-1967 GCF_036577605.1 Paenibacillus sp. GYB004 | reverse complement strand
GAGGACGACCGGTTTGCGACCGTCGAGCAGGCTACTCGTTGGAACCGATTGAAAAAGAAGCGGACTACAGCTAGCGCGGAGCAAACGGTTGTGCTTGAAAAGCGCTTGGACGTGCCGGGCAGAAAAGGGTTCAATTCCGCGGGTCACGCGGCATATCAGCATTTATTTCGGTTCTTCTGCTCCCGACAATAATACCGGTATAATATTGCATAACCAGGGTCGTCTCGAAGTCATTGCAGATAACGATCGTGTGGGCCCTATATGGTGTAGGCTTACTCCGAGCAGCCTGCATTTACTTGACGGTAGGAAGCGGATGGCTTACTTATCGCCGCAGTCCGACCGGATGGGGTACCGGGTTAAGAGAAGTCCGCTCCTGCTGCGGGAAACGATCTCGTCCGCCGTGACCTTCGGAACCGTCCAAGTGCATCCTGACGGCAATCCGATCATGGTATGGCGGATCATCAGACAACAGGCGGCTATTCGAAAATAGCGCAAGTCATCTCGGCGGATTTACCGCTGCTGGCGCAGACGAATTTGGGCGGGAAAGTCAGCTTCCGGCTCGTGTCGCTGCGGACAGCAAAGCAAAAACACGTGCAGCAGCAGCTTGCTGTGCACAAGCTCCGTCGCGGAATGGAGCAAATGGCCCGTTCATGACGAGGCGATCCTATCGATCGAGAAAGGGAGAGAATGATGTACATTGTAGATTTGAACTGCGATATGGGAGAAAGCTTTGGAGCTTATTCGATGGGCAGAGACGCCGAGGTTCTGCGGTATGTCACTTCCGCCAACATCGCTTGCGGCTTCCATGCCGGCGATCCGGCCACGATGCGTCGTACCGTCAAGCTGGCTTTGGAGCACGGCGTCGCGCTGGGCGCCCATCCCGGGCTGCAGGATCTGATCGGCTTCGGCCGCCGGGATATGGATATATCGCCTGAGGAAGCTTACAATATCGTCGTCTATCAGATCGGCGCGCTGTCAGGCTTTGTGCGGGCGGAAGGCGCGAAGCTCCAGCATGTGAAAGCGCACGGCTCGCTGTACAATATGGCGGCCCGCAACAGGGGGCTGGCCGAAGCGATTGCGGAAGCAGTGTACCGTTTCGATCCCGAGCTGATTTTATTCGGTCTCGCGAACAGCGAGCTGATCCAGGCGGGCCGGAAGGCCGGTCTACGGACGGCAAGCGAAGTGTTCTCCGACCGGACGTATCAGGAGGACGGGTCGCTTACTTCCCGCCGACTGCCGAATGCGCTCATCACCGACGAACAGCAATCGGTCGACCAAGTCGTCCGGATGGTCAAGGAAGGCAAAGTTTTGTCCCAGCAGCAAATCGACGTTCCGATTCAAGCCGATACGATATGCATTCACGGCGACGGGACTCACGCGGTCGCATTTGCCGAACGCATACGCCGTTCGCTGGAGGAAGCAGGAGTGCTTGTACAAGCGGCCGGTGCCGGGAAACGAAAGTTATAAACGGCAAGGAGAGTTAACGGAAGCACCGCCCCCTGACTGTCGACGCTGGCTGTCGATGCGATAAAGGGCAACTGCGGACTTGCGGACCTGGCCATCGTAAGGGCCATCGTCGGACGAGGCCCCGAAGTGATTATAGAAACCGGGCTGAAAAAAGCGATTTGGAAAGAGGAGAACATCCGGCGTTACAAAAATGTTATGGTCACGAACATTGCCGTTGAAAGTGAATATTTATCCACCATTTTTAGTAAATAATTTCGAAATTCTTCAACATAGGATTGGGGCTCTACGATTTTTAGGTTCGTGCCGAAACTTGCTAAAAGTTGAAATCCGATACTGGTTTGAGGAACGCGGATTGTTGCCAATAAAAGTTCAGCCTGAATTTCGAAAGCCCATAATCTTAGAACTGAGTAGTTCATCAGTAGAATACAATCTGTAAATAACAGGAAAACAACCTAGTGCACAAAGCATAGGTAGGGAAAACGGATAGTTTTTCCCCCTCC
>NZ_JARBDB010000074.1:0-17816 GCF_036577605.1 Paenibacillus sp. GYB004 | reverse complement strand
CTTATGCTTCATGAGTGAGTGCCTCTTTTCATAGTGGGATTGTTCTTGCCGGAACGTTTCCCAGTATACTAGAGGCGCTTTCTTCGTTCAAAGCTCAAATTACTTCATTACAGGAATGGCTCCTTTAATAATAACTGTACCCATATTGTCACTGTTTTTAGTAAAGTCATCAATGCCAATTAATCCACTCAAAGTTGTATATTCGCCATTTAAGTTATAATCAATCGAACCTTTATTGTCTTCCGATCTAATAGTGTAATCTAGAATAATACCCACACCATTGTTATATTTTTTGCCTGCAACAGAGAACTTCAAACCCACTGGATATTTCCATTCGTTAAAATATAGATTTTCCTTAGCAGATCCGTCCACTCGAGCATATTCTACATCAGTTAAATATTTGAAGTCACCGTCCCTTTTCCCTACCCAAATAGTCTCAGTCTCTCCATCCCAATTAACATCTTTGCTTAAAGATTCACCTATGAATCTAAGTGGAACATAAGTCGTTCCTTCATAAATAAACCCTTGGCCTTCAGAAGGTTTCTTTTCGATTCCATCAACCATATACTTTAAATTTTTGAAGTATACTTCGATCTGAGTACTAGTGGCGGCAAATGCTACAGAGCCGGAAAATAAACTCATTACAGCTGCACCGGCTATAAATCCCTTCACTTTATCATTCATTTAAAGTTCCCCTTTGAAAAATGATGTACTTCACACTAACATCATTCGACAATAGGGACTATTTTCCTGCATGTAATATGTTCTAATACCTACTTCTTAAGCCTAACGGCTAGGTATAAGGGTATTTCCCATCGCTTTATAGCCGATTCCGACTCAGAAGCTCGTATTGCCCGTTTCCCCCATTGCATTCGAGCCGAAAGCGGTGTTGCTATTTCCTTCATGAAGCTTACCGAGCGAGAAAAAGTCGAGCGCCGTATTGTCGTTTGCACTCGTGGCCAGTTCCCCCGATACGATGCCAACGAGCGTGTTTCGCTGCGGGGCTGAAGCGCGATACAGTATCTGACTGCTGATCGTAATGTTCGAATCGCCGGTTTTATTCGACATTTGCGAACGGTCACCGATCGCGATATTGCCGTTGCCAGTCGTTAAGCTTCTAAGCGCGCCTGCACCGATATTGACCGCTCCGTTTGGACGCGGGGTCGCTAGCGGATCCGGCCAGTTAAACGAGGCGTTATGCTTTGTGCCGAGAATCGTCATCAAGCTGCGCAGGTTCGTCTGCGTCATACTTAGACGGTAACGGACGTTTACCGCCCAGAACTTGAAGGAGATGCCCGTCGCCGGGGCCGTAATACCATTTCGCCCCGTTCAGTATCATCGGCGTGGACAGCCGGTACGTCCCTACCGGTACGTAAATGAAGTCCGCTTCGGCCTCCGCAGCAAGAAAGGCACTGTCATCCAGCGTCGCTCCGTCGCCTTTCGCACCGCCCGCGAACCTCGCTTCCTTAACGCTCGCTCCGTAGTCCCGGCCTGGGCAGCAGCTGTGTTCGCCCCCATGCTCCCCGTATACAGCTCCCGTTACGCCCCTGCCTATACCGTGCGCCTGGCCGAGCAACGGCTTCGAAAGTAGGCTCTCCGCCGCCAAGGCTGCACCCGCAATACCTAGCCCAGACAGCAGCTTTCTTCTCTCGATCTGCACGCCCCTTCACCGATAGGGGCCGAACCGCGATTGTCCTGAAACATTTTTCGCATCCTCCTCACTCGTGAACCAGCGGCTTGTCGAATGCCGGACCGCCTGGCTGGTTCCTAGTATAGGGGCCGCGATGTCCCGGTTCAATAACCACGTTCATTCACAATGAACCGTTTTCCCCACTACCGGCAGAGTGATTCATTCTTCTCACTCGAACCGTTTTTCTAACTCGACTTGACCAACCTCAACCTATTCGGGCCCCAAGAATGTTCGATAACAGTTGCATGTTTTCCAAACCCGCATGCCCCTGCGTAAGGGGTAACTTTACTTGGAAAAGAAACTCGCAGTTCGCATTTTCGAAGCAACGCTTTGAAGCTTTATCGCTTTCAGGCACGATCTAAGAAAACCATCCGGAATCCGGACGGTCCATTGAAGCGCAGACCTTAACTTTAGCGCATCGAAGGGAACGAGTATTGCGTTCCAACCGCAGTCGTGTTGTATTGAAAACAAAAACCCGCAAGATATGCGGGTTTAAATCAGGCAATGTTGGCTTGTGTCCGACAAATAATCGGACGCAAAGGTTGTTTATCATTACTTTTCTCACTTTCAGCTATAGGACTTTGACTGCTGTTGTATAGCTACCGCATCAAAGTGCAAATGTTCCTCCTCCCCCATTGATGAAGACGCACTTTGTTAGTCTCGAACTGCCCCCAACGCAGGCAGGTACATAACCAGACGCTAAGCAATGCGTTTGATAAAATCAAAAGAAAGCCCCTACTATTGTACTATTGTAGAGGCTTTAAATCTAAATCGACTGGGTGTTTATTGTTCTAGTGTGACGTGAGGCCATCCAAGTTTTGCTCGATACGATTCGTAATGATCAAGGACGTACTGATTCTTGTTATGAGAATCTGCATATCCAGTCATTTTATTGATTTTCTCGTAATGCTCTACCACTCTTTTTGGATAGCTTCGAATATCTTGTCCAAAGTTTGAATAGTATTTTTTGTCCAGGAACAAGTAATACAAAAATGTTGTGCCGTATTGATCCTTAGATTTCTTTCTGGCCAGCTCCACTTCCCGCTTCCACGAATTTCCGAGAAACGTAATCCCTACAAACACACCAGTTCCAAAGATTGCTGCTAACGCGATTGTAATAAAAATCACCATATAGAAATATAACCAGATCGGTTCCCGATATGACTCTTTATCCTCAAAAAGCCCAATACGAATAAGCCATTCATTTATTTCTGGTATAAAAAGATAAGCTGAGACAATCCCAGCTGCTAGTAATATTCCAGTTATGTATCGCATTCGAAACCTCCTTACATTTCCTTACTTTCTAATAATAATAAATCAAACTCCAAGATATGTAAAGTGGTGATTATTTGAGGCTTGTCAATTGCGGAACTAATCATGTAGAATATGGATAGAATTTAAATACGTTTGATCGCGAAGGACGCAAATAGTACCCAACCAGGGTTCTATTTGCGTCTTTTTGTTTTCGCTAAAAAAGGGGGTAAAACTCGCATGGTTTAATTGTTAATCCTTATTCTCAAATACTTGAGTTAATCGGAAAGGAGTTAAACATGAATCTCATTCGCCCAATTAATCGCATTATGCCTATTATCATCGTTGTATCGATCGCTCTGCTTTTGTGCTTGGCTTTTACAAATGCGGCATACGCTGATAGCAAAACAATTCCTACAATCGGCGGTGATAACGGAACCGGTACTGTCGAGGATATCAACGACACCATTGAAAGTATTATCTTTAAGATACGAATCGTTGGCGCATTAATCGTAGTCGCCTGCATTATCATCGGCTTTATCATTGTCGGGATGAGTCTTGGGAACGCACAGAAGCGAGCAATCGGAATAAGTGCTGTCTTGTTTGCAGGGATTTCGATTTATGGAATCGCAAAAGCGCCAGCCATTGCCAATTATATTATCCAAGATTCGCAAAAGACTTCCTCTGAAGTTTCTGTGCAATATGCTGTTCCACAAGAAGCATCAAAAATTAACTATCATCTGTAGTTACTGCTACTTGCCCCCCACCATCTAGGAGGGGGGGATTTAATTAAGGAGGGTGTTTTAGTGAAGGCCATTATGCCTTTTGATACGGAAAAAGAAAGGAAAACCGTTAAGAATCTCTCTTACCGCCAAGTTGCTTATATAGCAGTGGCCGGAATTATCTATATTCAACTGGTGCAGTCCCTCTATAGTGATAGTTTAGGTTTTTTCGGAATGATTATCTTAATCTTTGTTTTGCTCCCCATATGGGCGCCATTTCTCTATTTTGCTTTGGTTAAAAATCCGCAGACGGGCTATTATATGGATCGCCATCTATTCTATTATTTTCGCCATAACTCCACCCAAGCAGGCGTCTGGAGGAAACGATAAATGAATCAATGGATTTGGGACATTTTCATGTACATCGGGTTAGGTTTCGTCGGTTGGATGCTATACTGCATGATACTCGATAAGCCTCTCATTCCCTGGCTTGTAAAATATGCTGATAAAAAAAAGAGCAAGAAAGAAGCTGTCGATGATAAAAAAACAGATATAGAACTAAAAATCACACTGAAGGAACTACTTGGTATCAAAGAATTTTTCGGTGATCTAATCGAGTTGAAGGAGGATAAAAAGGGAGTCCGCACATTCGTCGGAGCCGTAAAATGCGAGCCGATCAATTACTTACTTCGTTCATTCGCCGAGCAGCAAGATACGGATCATGCATACGAACATTTAATCGCTTCTTTGACTCTTGGACCTGGTCGTGAAGTGGGGACGGCCACGCACATATCTTCCCGCCCCATAGATCTAGGTGATCAGTTAAAGCCGTATGAAGAGGCGTTTCCTGACCTCGATCCTACATCACAACGATTTGCTCAAGGGATGTTTTTCCCTTTCATGAGGCAATGGCAGCAAACAGTCGACGAGTTTGATTACCAACGCTATTTTATTGTCCCTATTAAATATTCGGACAAACATCTAAGCGGGCTCGATGAACAATCGATTATCCTCAAAGCTCGAAATGAATTTGGTCGACTTGCGGGGACTATTCGTTCGAATTATAAGCGTATGGGCGGTCGATGCAAAATATGTTCTGATGTCGATCTTTACGAAGCTATCTATTTTTCTCTCAACAAGCAGAACGGAAAACTTCAACATTTTCGAACATTGATGGAGAAAGAAGGCATCCTCTCCCCTTTTGTGAACAGCGATTACTCGAGAAACTCGTACCGGTACTTGGAGGAGGAGACAAATGAAGATTCTGAAAAAGCTACTTAATTTTAAAAGTAAAAATGCCATTCAAGGCAATAACGCGCTGGATCTTTCTGCATTACCTGATGAAGATAAAGCTTTTGATGTTAAGCGCCTTGAACTGCTCGATGTGATCGGCCTGACGGGGCATCATATACCTCGGCATCCGAAGGACCGAGGGTATCAATGCGACCGTGGGGGATCGGAATATTGTTTCCGATCCTTCATATTAGATTTTGGTGATACGAACCTTATAACCGGGGCTCTCGATTCTCTTTACCGCGCGGGAGCACTAAACGTTACGTTTTACCATACCAAACTCACGAAAAGCCAGGCCATAAAAAAATATAAGCAGGCTTCTACCGACGAGGGCGCGCGTTTAATTCAAATGCGTCGAAGCGGGAATGATATTGAAGCTCGTGAAGCCGAGAAATCAATGGATAACGCCCATCGTTTATTGGAGGAAATATCAGATGGTTATAATGATGGACTGTTAGGAACACTTGTGCTTACCATTTTTGCACCCGATGAAAGAACGCTGGACCAGATTGGGATGTTAATCCAAGACGATTTAATTGGAAATGACCACAATCTGAGGACCTTGTATAACCGGCAGCGTGACGGCTGGTTATCTTCCCTTCCTATTGGCAATAACCGATTAACGGATACCGTTGATCGTCGTTTTTTTGATAGAACCGCCATCGTAGCAGCAAGTCCTTTTTATTCCTCGAGGATCCCTTTTTCGGGCGGCGTGCCTTTAGGTGTTAACCAACACACCTATACGATGGAGTTCCTAAACGTATTCGCACCCTATTTGGACAATTACTCCAGTATGATCGTGGGCGCTTCGGGATCAGGAAAATCTTTCGCAAACAAATACATATCAAGTTGTCAGCGCCTCCTTGGACAAAAAATTTTTAGTATCGATCCGGATGGTGAAATGGGACCGATTTGTGTTCTTATGGGAGGAGCCGAGGTTGAGGTCCGTGAAGGCGGAGACGTTTGCTTGAATGTTTGTGCTATGACGGAAGAGGAAATTGATGTGACCCTCAAAGATGGGCGGAGAGTAACGAAAGTAGTTGTTCCGATCGGAACAAAGCAAGGTCAGCTAATTAAATTCTATGATAAATTGATGGGCAAATCAGAAGGATTGGACGGCTTATTGGCAGAAGAAAAAGCAATTTTGAAACAGGCAATCTCGGATGTAATAACACAAAAAGGAATCACTGAGGACCCGGAGTCCCTCTATGAAAAAGAAAAAGCTCCAATTCGACTTGCAGACGGCGAAATTCAATATAAACGAGTCCGAAAACCGGAATTCACATTAACGGATATTTTTAAACAAATCCTTGTCAATTGTACGAAAGACTATAATTTGGATACTTTGACCTTTGATGGGATTGCGGATATGGATGCAAAACGTTTGCTAAAAGTGCTTCGAGGGTATTTGCGAGATAGACCTGACGGTAAGCTGTTTGATGGACAAACCTCTTTTGGGGAAGGAAGAAACGTTGATGATATTTTTGATAGTATCCCTTGGGTAAATTTCAATATAAAAAGTGTTGAAGGCTCTGATGTCTATGAACTGGTCATGCATACGATTATGATGCTTGGTTGGGAGTATTTTATTAAACGTCCGTCCCTGAGAAGATATCGCAAACGGATTAAAGCTGAGGAAGGCTGGCGTTTGAAGAAAGTTCCAGGGGGAATGGAATTCGTTGAGGAGCTCGCCCGCCGTAGTCGGAAATATAACGGCGGCGTCGATATTATTACGCAGGATTTAGCTCCCTTTCTTGATGATGAAAATGGCATTGCTGTCGTAAAAAATGCAACCAGTGGCCTGTTTCTTCGAATTGGTTCCATTTCGAAGGAGGAGAAAGAAAAACTCAAATCCATCTTTAACTTCTCTGAAGGTGAACTCGAGATCATCTGCAGACGGCCTCCGGAATCGGAAGAAGATGAGAGCAGAGGTGAAGGTATTCTTAGGGTCGGAGGATCCAGTGCTTTTATAAAAGTCACGGTTTCGGATGAGATTCGGAAATTTATAGATACGGATCCTGAATACTTAGCCAAAAACGGGTTGTATCCTGAACGTGAAGCTGGCTAAGGGGTGAACCTATGAAGAAAAGAAAAGTATTGGCCATAATTTTTCTTCTTGTTATCGCTTTTTCGATTTTCACACCATCGGTCGCTTTAGCAGCAAATGATGAGGACGACCCCTGGTATGTAGATATTTTTGTAACACTCTTTGACAATATCCTTTCTCCATTCCTGGGAATTAGCGAGCCGGCTCAACATGTTTTCCAGGAACACTTGTCCTGCGACAATAACGGCGAGAACTGTAGAGCCAAATACTGGGGACTGTATGAGAAAGAAGAATTCAATAATGCCATTTTTCGTGGTTATACGATTTTTGGCATTTTCATGGGTAGTTTCTTTGTTGCCGCATTGGTTAAACTATTTGTCCAGTATTCGTTGTCTCCCCTATCGTCAACTTTAAAGTTAAATGTGATCGATGTTGGGATACGAACCATCACGGCGTTGTTGCTTTTTACGAACTTTTTTACAATTGTTGGTCTCTTCTTTCAACTGAATGCAATGGGTGTCTCCCTTCTTGATCGAGATATTCGAATGCCATTAAATTTGTCGCATTACGGTGCTGATCTCATCGGTAATGTGACTGGAGCTGGCGAAAGGATTACAGTCAGTGATTTAGCTAAAGAAATGAATGGCCTCAAAAAATTGATTGTCAATTTCTTTAGCATCGGGATTTCGATTTGGTTTGAAGCATTCTACATCCAGAGACTATTGATGATATCTGCTCTCATTATTCTATCTCCGCTTTGGATTGGAACTATGTTCTTCCCGATGCTTAAAGGAATAACGGGTCACTGCATGAAAGAATTATGGGCGCAAATCATGTCTCAATTCATCCATGCAGCATTGTTTTGGCTATTCTTCTGGCTATTCAAGAACAAGGATATCAGTTGGCTGCAATTAATAATGGCACTGGCCATGTTCATCCCTATTTCGGAGTCTATACGATTTGCTCTAGGAGCAACGAGTCAAAGTGCTGGTATGATTGCCACTGCCGGTACCCTAGCAGGTGCAGGGACAATTTTTCATGCTGCACGGGCGTATAAGGATATCAGTTCGGGTATCCGAGAAGGCAGTTCTATGATCCGCTCTCGAAACACTGGCGGCGCCGGCGGCCATGCAAATGGAACGGGTGTCCAAGAAGGTAGTGTTCGACCTCGAGAACAGTATGGAGGGGCTATAAATTATCGACCTCGTGTTGATAACTCCTACTCTATGTCTCCTGCGAGATCCGATCATCAAGCTCGTTTACAAGGTTATGCGACGATCGCTTCTGGATTTGGTAGGGGCTTAATGCGAATGTCGGGTTCTTCTGCTGGTGTCGGACTTGGTGTTATGGGTCAAACCGCTTTTGCTGAAGGTTTTGCATCGGTTGGCGACTCGGCAGGATTTCGAATGGGATCGGGTGCTTATGGTCTTGGCAGCCGATGGATGAACAAGACCAAAGACTCGTATCAAAGAATGATATCTGAATTAGAGGACGATGGTAAAGAGCTCAAGCCATTTCAAAGGAATATGGTTGGATTTGCAAGTGGAATCGTCGGTGCCGGCCGAACCGTCCTCCCCTCTAAACAATTTTCTAACGATCCAATTTATCGCCGAGCTGCAGCTGAACAAGCGGGCGGCGTAGCTGGGGCAATGATGTTTGGCCGCGGTGGATATGATATGGGAGCCGATTTTGCGACAAGCAAATTCAGTGGCATAACAAGTTCTGCAGGATCTTTTGCAGAAGGAGAACAAATTTATACTGTCGAAACACAGGACGGTTCCTGGCTTGCACGAAAAGCAGATAACGGTGAGTACGATCGGATATCTAACGTAGGTCGCGGCAACATTTCTCTAGTAAAAGGACAGCAAGCGATAAAAGAATATCATGTCAGCAAACAAGATGGGGTTTTTAGGCTTAAGCCTGCGACAACGATAAAAACAATTGCTGGAAGGGATGTTGAGGAAGATAAGCCAGCATTCTCCTTCGACTCTGAAGGGAATAATGTAAAATTTGAAGGTAAGACGGTTAATCCAATGAGCTTTATCGAGCGTAATCCGATGAATCACGTAGATATCCGGAGGAAAAAATCTGTTTCCTCTAAAGATTTTACTGGTGATATCATATGAGCTCCGCGGTAGCCGATAAAGCCAAACAAATAGCAAAAAACTACGCAAAGAAGCAAGTCAGAAAACTATTAATTAAACTTGGAAAAAAGGCACTTATCGCTATTGGTAAAGGCCTCGCGCTGGTCGGGAAGATGTTACTGGCCGTGGCCGGCGCGCTTGGCCTGAAAGGCTTTTTGATTCTTTTGATAATTGTTTTCGTCGGGGGGGCCTTGATGTATGTGTTTCCGTCCTTTGGTTGGTTCTCATCCAAAAGCGGCTCCCCCAAAACGCCAGATCAACTGAGAGCCGAGTATGATCTAGCCGTTACGAACTCAACGGATTATTCTGAATACCGGCCTCCCCAATTGCTTGTACAATTTATTGACAATCAGAGAATTGTTAAAGAAAAGAAAAAACTATGGGAAATCAATCCTGGCAGTCTAGTTAGTAATTTAAAACCGGATATTGAAATGAAAACCTTCACCGACCACTATTATTCTCGTACAGTAACGAAAACCTTTATGCAAGGGGAGAATGAGCCAAAGGAAGAAGTATCTGAGTCAAGTTGGGACGTGGATAGACAATTAATTACTAAAGCGTATACGTGGAATAGGATTGAAACCTTTACCTATCGTCAGGAAACTACTTCGAGCTCGTCAGGCGATGATACTTCGGAATCAACCGTATGGGTGCTGGACAACCAAACGTCCGAAATCGACTTTTCCAAGTTTGACAATACTCTCAAAAGCTTGAAATTCACGAATCAAGATTTTAAGCTGCTAGTCGATGTGGTTCGGGCCAACAAAGAAAGCTTTTTAGACGGATATGAAGGAATCTATGGTTCTGTTACTGGAGGAGATGGATGGTGGGGCGAGCAGCCTCAGACCGGGTCGGGTAACTGGATCTGGCCGACGATATCCACTCGTATAACTTCTGGATTCTATAAAAGAGTTGACCCATTCACCGGCCAGATTGATTTTCACAACGGGCTCGATATTGGCAGACCAATCATAGATGGCAAAATGGATGATCGCCCCCAACCGATCTTTGCAGTAGCGGATGGCGAGGTGACTGTAGCAGGTGAAGTTAGTGGTTACGGAAATGCTGTTTATATTCGACACTCTAATGGGGTTACGACTGTCTATGGTCATCTTAAGAGTATTGAAGATGGTATTTCGGCAAGAAAGCAAGTAAAAGCCGGAACGGTCATCGGTATCATGGGGAGTACAGGGAGATCGACGGGAATTCATTTGCATTTAGGTGTGTTGAAGGATGGTCAGTATGACAATCCATTAAAACATATTAGTTTACCGAGCGGGCGGTGAAGAATATTACTTGGAAAAGTTGGGCGGCTTGCGGAATATTGCTGTGGATACTATTGATTTTGGGTATATTTATTTACGGCCGTATGTCCACCTTACCTGAAAAACAAGCCCCTTCCCCTCCTACATCCTATTCCGGGAGCTCTGTTCCTGATGAGCCATATGTCGGGAAACCAATAAGTAAAAAACCCGAAGAAATAATAAGTTTGTTCGTCGTAAGCCTAAACTCGGGTGAACTAGATCAAGCCGTATCACTTCTTGAACCTAATTATTTGATAACTCATTCAAAAGATTTAAAGAACGATTTTTATGAGCTCGTACGATTGTGGGACAAGGGAGAATTGCATAAGTATAGTGTCGATATCCCTAGCATTAACTATTCTCCCCTTCCTTCTAAACTTTCAGTCACTCTAACAAACGGAAATAAAACAAATTATTCTTTCGAACTAGTAGAATTAATCAACACAGAATCTAGTCCTCCAGCAAAAGTATGGTATATCCAAAATATCAGGATGGAACCGAACTGAAATGAACGGTCGTTGTGTGGTGATGCTATCTGGTCACACGCAATGACCTTTTATTATTTCGCTGGCAAATTATAATGCAAGCTCCCCCTTCTCCTTTCCTTTCCGATTGACCGGAAATCGAAGACAAAAAATATACGTAGTAATAGGATAATAAAGACATAGACTAAAGTAGCTTTTCTGCAGCCAACGCCACTTGCGAACCGTTATGGCTACTCAGTAATCCATTGGTGACGTTCAATACACCATTTTTCTTCGTGGCACGGATCTGGCTTCCCTAATAATACCGTTTGCGAGCGGAGTTGTCCCTCCGCTTGTCATTGAGCACCTTCTTTCCGACATCTTGGCACCGCGGTTCAAGGCAGCTCGTGTCTGTCCCGCCGCCACGACCGGCCGCTCCGGACCACTGGTGGGCGTCAGTCTGGTCTGAGGCTGCGGGACATCCGACGGTACCGGGAACCCGGCTCGAACGATTCGGAGACCCACTCGCGATGAGAGGGGTAGCAGGCCGAAATAGGCGGCGTGGCACCCGTCTACTTCTCCCAAGTGGCTGGCGGGCGTTAGCGCCCGACGTAAGAACTCACTGACTTTGCGGCGTCCCGGGTTTCCATTGATTAGTGTTCCGGATGGAGCTGCCTTCACCTATTTACTTAGAAGCGCAACGGTGACCAATTCAACCCGCCACCGCCGAGACTGTCCGTGTCCACCGCCTTAGCCTTCACGCCGCCCCGCCTCACTGGCAACATGGCCACGTCCCTCCCCCCGTCAACCACCTTGCCCTCTTGATGGTCCGCACCTTTGCGGAATGGGTCTACCAGCTGTTCCTCGACCAGACCCCATCAGGCTCCTGCTGACCTACATCTGAGAAGCGCTACCAACGCGCAGCGGAATCGTGTCCATGCTGGCCACCGAGCGGATGTCGCTCGTGTCCCGGAATGGTCCGGCTTCAGCGCGTTCAACGCCCGCCGTTATGCCTACCTACCTTCGCGGGAGAGCGTGTGCTTGTTCGTCCTGGTCAAGTAGGTCCCCATGTGTGTCGATCCCGGCATCCAAGGCATCGCCAAGGCACCGGTCCCGACAGTGCCCGTCACCATGGACGTGACCGCCGGGCACTACCCTCAGGCGGAAGCCAACACCATGGAGAAAGCGGGTGATGCCATGTCGGAGTCCAGCCTCGGCCCCCACCGCCGCCGCTACGTCTTAGTCGTCTTTGCTACGTCGGCCATCGTCCCTGCCCCCGAGTGGTAGCCGTACTCCGATCGCGTAATAGAAGCTCGCGGCGACTCGCCGTGCTCGTGGGCTGGATGTTGGTGCACGGCGTGGCGACCATTTGAACGAACCCCACCATCAACGTCCTGATGATGGTCAGCAGCACGAGAGGAGCGGCCACCCGGTTGACGCGTCGTTTTAGCAGACTCGCACCCGCCTCCGTGTCGGCTTCCGCGTCGAGGTGCGGCGCGAAGTCGATGCTGGACTGCGCCTGATTCCGGTCACGATGAACTTGAGCTGGTAAGGCGTCGGACGTGATCACGAGAGCCGGACTAACCCATCTGGACTGACATCGCCGCGACATGGAGGGCCTGGATCCCGGGCACGCACCAAGCGTCGAGAGAGAAAGACCGCTCCGTAACCAGTGTCCACCTCGCTCGCTGGAATGTAGGCCGCAGAGCAGGCGCAGCCGAACTGTTCGAGCGTCCACGCGTGTTCATCGTCACGTCCACCGACCGCCGCGTCACGCGCGGACCTCATGCCGGAGAGACCTGACGAGATGACCGTGTGAGCCTTATATGGTGTCCCCGTTGCTGTCGTTTGCATTGGCCCCCATTATCCCCAAGGTCCTTTGCCTGCAGTCGGCCGGCAACGTGTCGTGGGGGGGCCTCACCATGCAGAACGATTCCGTCCTGAAGTGGCTGTTTTACGGCTGGCACTTGAACCAGGCCCTGTTCGCGAAGTGGCGGGCCCGAAGGTCCCGTCATTCTTCTGATAGATTGCCCGCCTCACATTCTCTAGCAACTTGCAACACTTTGCGTGCGTGCTGTCTTCCCAAACATAGAGACATTAGCTATTGTCCCTTTCCCCCCCCTCCCCTGCCTGGATGTTCCGACTGGTCATCGAACCGTCGAATATGGCTACGTCTCACAGGCAAACATGGCCTCTCTCCCCTATTGCAAGTCTCATAGTTCTGCAACAGTTCTGCCCCTACTGCAAATGATCCGTATTTAGTGGCCCTTTCCAACATTAGTTTCACAGAACATCAAATATTCATTCTAGAATGAATGGTTATATGGATGGTATCGCCGCCCTTAGTGGGTTCCCCTCTTCTCACAACTTGGCATAGTTGGCTACTACCCATTAATGGCCAATATGTGTTATTCTAATTTCTAGTTAAAACCATGATTGAGTATTGCGAAATGATGAAATTATGAGTTAGCCATGATTGGCAATGATAAAACAAGAATAAGTTTTTTGTAAATCTAAAATACCCATGAAAATCAAACGTAAAATGATATTGAGTAATCTATAATTTGTAGTTAACAATTAATATCCAATATATAATTAAGTGAGTTATGCATTAATTTGTATTTGGTCAAGAACAGCAAACGTGATTTCATGGGAGAATTTTTGGAGTTAAGCGCTAAGACTGATGGGTTATTAGTAAATTGAAATCATCCATGAGTATCAATGAATAGCCATTCTGTAATGGAGGGGTGTAGAATGAACTGACATGACATGATTTCGTGGGAGTTTTTTAGTGTTAAGCGCTAAGGTTGATGGGTTATTAATAAATTGAAATCATCCATGAGCATCAATGAACAGCCATTCTGTATGGGAGGAATGTAGAGTGAACGAGCATGAAAGAAAAGAGGTTATATTGGAATTGGGATCTGCTGAAGCGATTTCGGACCAAGAACGGCGCACATCAGAATTGAGGCAAGCAATCCAAAATGATAGCTTGTACAGTCATGTTCCAAAGGAATACGATCTATTATCTCCAGATATCATGTCACTGGATCCGGCAAAGCTCTACAGTACGAAGGATGTTGTGGAAATCCTCAGCAAATATCCTTATTTCTATGATGCAATAAAAGGGGAATCATATATTAATGAGAATAGAGTGAGATGGTGGCTTAACGAAAAGGACGAAGATAACCTTATCTTTTACTTCAACCTCGATAAACCTAGTAGGAATTGGGTATGGACCGTTTATAGCATAGTTCAGGCAAAAATAGTGGCCATTTTACGTTTTGTATTAAACCATCAGCAAAAATATATTAAGTCATTAGCAACCGGTCTTATTATGAACGCTCCAAAAGTCTCCGATGAAAATGTAATTGATTTAGTGGCGAATGGTTCATTGTCACAAGTTAAAGACATGGAAACGCTAAAGAATATAGTATTTTCTGCAATGCTGAGGATGGAAAAGCGATATCAATCCCTGGACGATAATTACCGCAGCTTAAAGGATGAACATGAAAATATGTATGGCGAGCTGGAGGTAGCGAATGAAAATCATGCGCGCCTGAAAGAGGAGTTTGAGTCTCTAAAAAATGAGCATCAAGCTTTGACTGGTGTTGTTGGAAGCATTGAAGGTTCCACTAAGGAGCTTTTCGGTGAAGGAGGACACTTATCTAGGCTCGAAGATAGAATAAATGATGCATCATCGCGCGGAACGGACACATTTGAAAAGATGGAGCGGTATAGACAATTAAAGCTTGAAGCTTTCAAACAATGGGATAGTCAAACATCAGTACTGAAGAGGATGTTTGGGAAGAGCTCAGATCGTGAAGAGTTTATTGAGAACTATATATATGAGCGACTGAAGGCCGAAGATGAAGAAAAATAAGAAGTGGCGCCCCCAGAAATGGGAGTGGCCACTTCTTTTTTTGTTGTAGTAAGTGAAGTTTAATCATATGGTTCTTAAAGAACCAATAATAAACCCTGAAATATCAAGGTTTCGTAAAGCAATGGTTCTATAAGAACCATATAAAATGATGGCAAATTGAGGTTATTTCGAGTATAATGGTTCTTAATGAACCGTATTTTTTGGGGGGAGGGTCTTGCATTCGAATATGCTGTCGCCGGCAGATACACACCAGTACGATGATGCAACATTAGCATTATTGGCTACAAATCTAGAGGATAATGATGTTCTTTATGTTTTCCAACAAGTAATTCGTTTTCGGGAACATGGGTTTCTAAAGGCATATTTACCAGATTGGAACACCAAACGAAGAAGATACGACAACGCCTTTCTAATATTGGAGGCTACTAAATTCATTGTCTGCGTCCGTGCTAAAAATGGCTATGGGGCGAGTACTCCGTATTTCCCAACAGCCCGAGGGGTGCAGCTCGTCGAATACATACTCAATGAACTAGATCCTCCGCCGTTGCCTCCAGAGTCATTTAAAAAATTAACGGACGAGCAGTATGAGCAATTCGAAAGATCCCGAAGCATTCCATAAAAATATAGATGTGCTATAATCCATTCTAATAATATTTAGGAGGAATCCCTTTGCCATTGAAATTCTCTTTCCGAGATATGAAACTCGGTGCTATTTATAGCCAACTTGCTCCATTTGCAAAAGGCGGATCCGAAGCTGAAGCTCGACTGAAAGATATGCTTGATCTTCAAATCATTACGCTCGGTCAAGGCGGAGGTCGTTTGGGCGCAGAACTGGCCCGTTTCGGCTTCGATTCATGGATGGTTAACTCCGCATCAAGTGATTGGTCCGAACAGAATTGGATCGATGATGGTCGGAAAATTCTGTTAACCGACCCAGAAAGGGGGAAACTTGAGGGTACGGCTAAAAATGCAGGGATCGGCCATATGATCGCACAAAAGAATGTTCAGGAGTTTAAAAAGCTTGCATTAGAAACTCAGGATGCCGATTTCCTTATTGTTAAAGTTGCGCTTGGAGGCGGTACAGGTAACGGCTCCTTATTGACTGCCCTGGAATGGATCAGTAAAGTACGCGATATGGCATCGATGCGTACAGAACGCGGTAATGCAACTATCATGGTAGTAGCAAGCATCCCATCGAGAGATGAGGCAAACCCGGAGATTTGGAGAAATACTCTATCCGGAATAAAGGTGCTCCAGGACTTCATTGACAATAAGAAGATCGGTACAGTCTTGCCAGTAGATAATGAATTTATGCGCAATTTTTATGAACGGGAGCAACCGTTAGTCCATCAACAGCGAACTCTTTCTGCATTGGACTATAGCAATGTGATCGTTGCTCGTACTCTTTTTGAAGCTCTTTGTATTCCTCTTCTTGGCGGACAAGTAGCAATGGATTATACCGAGCTGGTTGAAATCTTCTCGACTCCAGGATGGATGACAATTAATCGAGCAGAAATACATAATCAGGAAGAGCTCAATGTTCCTCTTACAATAGACAGTCTCTTTAAACAAAATGAAGTATTTGCCTCACTTGAAGTTGCGAAATCGCTAGCTGGAGGAATTGCTGTTATCACCGGCCCGCGCCGTAAGCTTTCTGCTGCGAGCATCGATAGCATCAAACCAACCACAAATGAATTGCTTGGGCGCCCCCCAGTATTGCATACAGCTGTGTTGGAGTCCAACTCAATAAACGATAATACTTCTTATGTGTTAGGGATGTCCGTCACACCTTCACTCCCCGAAACGTTACTAGATACGTTGATGCAGAGATATCAACAAGAAAAAGAACGTCGGGAGCAGCTAGAGGCTGCAGCACGTCAAACGAATTCAAAATTAACTGGGTTCGATGATGTATTCTCACAAGCAGCAGCAACTTCGCAGAAGAAGCGAATTACCTTGGACGAGCTCGAGCTTGGAGATGTACAACCGGCGCCGAAGAAACGTATATCAATTGAAGATCTGTAAAACATTGCCCTCTCTTATGAGGGCTTTTTATTGGTTCTATATGAACCTTTTAAGTGGTTCATATAGAACCATAAGCCAGATGAGATTAAAATATCTACTGATCCCTCTCATATCTGCATTTACAATTGAACTCGTTGACTCTCCGAACCCATCATTCCGATTCATTATCCAGGTACCGCTCTGGTCAGAACACTTCAACACTTCTTTTGATTCCGCTGCAGCCATGGATCTTCAGAAATCATGAGAATTTAGTTAAACCCATTATGCGAAACTCCCAGATCTACCTTAGCCATGAGAAGCCAGTATGTATTAATATTTGAACACGACAATCATGGGAAAAATGGGCTCACCCATTAATGTCAAAAGTGGTTAATTTGGTTGGATCGCTTTGTTTTACATGGCCATTCAAATCAATTTGAGCATGGCTCTGATACTGCTCATTTAATTCAAACGTGGAAAGAAGAAATGTGGAACAATTGCTTTTAATACTAAGCTTTGTGTGAAAAGTCCATCTTTCCACGTTTTCTTTCCACAAAATGAGGATGTATTGAGAGAGGTACGAGTCATGATTTATGCTGATATATCAATGATTTGATAGTGTGATGCCTGATTGTGAATTTAATCACGTCTCCTCAAATTATTTATTTGCGCAGAGCAAGGGTAAGAGTAGTACCCCCTATCTAATTTCGTCTTGCATCTTCACCTAAAATTTGAAACTATAGCGCTATTCTTCAACGTATGTTTTTGTGAAACGAAGGTTGTCAAACTTCAACGTTGAATCGTATAAT
This sequence comes from Paenibacillus sp. GYB004, assembly GCF_036577605.1. NCBI lineage: Bacteria > Bacillati > Bacillota > Bacilli > Caryophanales > Paenibacillaceae > Paenibacillus > Paenibacillus sp. GYB004. The sequence goes on along the minus strand of NZ_JARBDB010000074.1, from coordinate 205 downwards.
TATCTCGAAAAATACGAAATAACGTAAAGCGTAGGACGCAAAAATTTCACCTATATCCAGGTGAGGTTTTTGCGTCTTTTATAATGCTACATAGAAACTAGACAGCAAAAAAGGAGTTTCTTAGTTGTATGTCGACCAGCAGACGCAAGTTTACACCCGAAGAAAAGGCGCGCATTGTCCTGGAAATTCTCAAGGAAGAAAAGTC
>NZ_JARBDB010000073.1:0-140899 GCF_036577605.1 Paenibacillus sp. GYB004 | reverse complement strand
GGAGTCGCTTTCAATTTCAGATATAGTGAAGTTGTTATCGGACGCAATCTGAACAAGAATTTCTTTTAGTCTTACGGCGATTTCTTCCACAAGTATCTTGTGTCGGTACTTTACGCACCATACGATGTGGTACTGAATGGCATAGACGTAACCACGACCACGCTTTATTTCTGACACATAATCACCTCTAATTACAGGATAACCTATGTCAGCGTTGTTCACCTATAGAAACCTTGACATTAAAGGGATTGTTGTAATAGTCACCTAAACATATATCGGAAAGTTAACGTGGCATAAGCCACGCCCTATCCGATGTTTTCTAACTCATGACTGAAGTCACGAGTTTGCGAAAACTATGCATCAAAGGGGTCCCGAATCCGAAACAGAAAAGGATCTTTTCGAATATCCTCTTCAGTTACGTCATTGTCATCATCATCGTAGGGCTGGATGCCGAGTCCTCGAATGTAATCATACGCTTCTTTCATGCTTCCGAATACGGTGCGATCGTCTGAGGAGCCTTGGTAAGTTTCGTTCCTTCCCAATAATTTACTATACCACTCTACTGCTTTAGGCATATCCGTCACATGGATGAAAACGGAATTCACTTGGTTTAGCAGCGGATTGCTTGTCGATAAGGCTTTCATTCATTTTTATCACTCCAATATAATAGTTTACCGGAAAAGTTCATTGTTTCTCATCCGTCAAGTACGCATCTTTCCTATGATGAACAGTGAACACCTTTCCGTCCCCGTCCTGTTGAGATACTCGCTTAAAATCAACAGTCTTATCTGTAATAACGAAAAATGATGGTCATTCGATACGGGAGGGCAAAACTTTTTTTCAGTATTAATTACACATAACGGGCCTACGGGATCTCGAAAATGAAATTAAGGTGCATCTTCGTTCCAACTGCAAACTATTTGATCAACGTTTCCTTAATTTCAGTTGAAATTAATAAATGCCGGCCCTATGTGCAGCCGGCATTTCATTATTCAGTTCAATAAAAGTGCTGGTTTTGCTCTGAAGTGAGTTCCTCACTCGAAAACGCGCAGGTACATATGCCGCCCCGCTCTACAACCCCAGCTTGTGGCCCTTTTCCAAACGCACGATCTGCTTCTCGCCTTCGTCGGCGAGCGTCCGGAATTGATCGATCGTTTGACGCATTCTGGGCAGCGCCTCCTGCTTGTAAACGCTGATGGAATCAAGCGCAGATAACACGTCGGCAAACGCCTGCTTCAGCGTATCGACGGAAATGTTCGCCTCCATCGATTGCTTCTGGATCGCAGCTCCCTGATTTTTCAGCATACGGGACGTGCCGGCGATCAGTTCGTTTGTCGTCTGATTCAACAGTTCTATCTTCTTTAGTACGATTTTCTGATTGTAAAGCGCGCTCGCAACTGTTACGGAAATTTTCAGCGCCGAAATCGTGACATTTTTGGCCCGGTCGACCCCTCGGATCAGCTCCTTGTTATTCCGGATGACCACCTCGATGGCCATAATGCCCTGCTGGTTGACGACCAGCATCTGTTGCAGGTCCATCACCCGCTGGCGCAGCGGGAACAGCACTTCTTCGGTGATGAAGCGGATTTTGTCCGGGTCTTCGTTTTGCCGCTTGGCTGTTTCGATTTGCGCTTCGATCGATTCATCCATCAAAGCCCCGAGCTGAATTTCCTTCTGCAGCTTTTTGGTTAGATCCCGAAGCGTCTGCTGCTCGATCTCCAGCGTAGTGTTATCATTTTTGAGGATAGTCTTGCCCTTATCGAGCGATATCACAATATCGGCTATGACCGAATCGGCTTTCTGGTATTTCAGGAAATACGCACGCAGCGGATTAAACAACTTGCCCAGAAATCCGGTCTTGGCAAAATCGATCAGGCTCGGGTCGAGATCCTTCAGCTGGATATGCAGCTCCGTCAAGCCTTGGGCGACTTGGCCGCCCTCATCTCCTATTTTGGACAAATTTCCGACGGATATTTGAAGCAGCGCATTTTTCTCCGAAGACGCCTTCATCGAGTTCATGCCGAACGATTCGATCGAGACGAGAATCTCCCTGCGCTTCTCCAGCGATTCGACATCAAGCGCCATGATCGCCGCAACGTTGGCAACCGCCAGTTCTTTCAGCTTCGCTACTTCTTCGGGTACCGGCTGTACCTCTTGCTCGATTACGGCCTTAATTTCTTCCGGACTAGCGACTTCCATTGAAAACGACATCGTATTCCTCCCCCGGTATAGTAGACGGTTCGCCACAAGTTACATCTGCACATTAAACAGGTTTCCGATCTTGTATATAACGTCGTCGGTGTCCGCATTGATGCTGGCCGCCTCGTTGATGCTCGAGATGCTTTGCAGCGCCTTAATATTGGCATTGTAGCCGACGGTGTAGATCGGCACTCCGTATCCTTCGATCAGACCTTTGATATCTTTCAACGAATAGCCTTCATTCGTCTCGCCGTCGCTCAGCACGAAAATGATCGGCTTCACATTCGGATCTTCGGCCATCTTGTCCTGCAGCATCTTCATCGCCACGACAATCGCATCGAACGTAGCCGTCCCCCCGCTCGCCTGGAGACTGTTTACCGCCCCGACGAACATCGATTGCTGATTCGTATCGTACTTGCCGATCGGAAGCCGGACGGAAACGTCACTGGAGTACGAGATAAGCCCGATGCTATTTTCTCTGCCCAAATATTTCTGACCCTTCAACAGCGATTCCTTCAATCGGTTCAGCGGCTCGCCCGCCATGCTGCCGGATACGTCGGCGACGAACACCGCGGCGATCGGCTTGCCTACGTTTTTCTTTTCTTTCCACAGCTTCTGGGCCGCCGACAGCAGGCTGCCGTCTACCGCGGCCATCTCCGGCTTGTAGTCGTCGAGACTATTAAAGCCTTTGTCCTTCGCGGATTTCTGGTACTTCTCCTGCGTGACGAACTCGGCAAATTTCTGAATAATGTCCAGCTTCTCCTGCGGCAGATCGCCCAGCGCATACAGCGGACTGTCATGCCGGACGCCGAAAGGCGTAAATACGTAGCCGCCCTTCAGATCAGCCGCGTTGACGTACGTTTGGTATTCCAGCACGAACCCGTCCAACGCGCCGGATTTGGCCGCATCGCGCATCTGTATCGTCGTCGACGCGATGAAGGGCACGTTCGCCTGGAACTTCTCAAACCCTTGCACGGCTTTGTCGCCGAGCAGATTGGAACTGTCGAACGTGTTCAGCGCCGTTACGAGAAAGTTCAGTCCGGTCGAGCTTGCGAACGGATCGGTGTAGCCCATCGAAAATTCGTTGTCCGCAATCGCCTCCGTTACAGTTTTGACGTTGATCGCCCCGTACGTGCCCATAAGGGCGTCGTATTTGGACTTGGCAATTACGATCCCCGGCACATTGCCGACTAGGCGGTCCGTTACCTTTTGGACTTTGAGTCCGCTCGCTTTCACCATCTCGCCCCACAGCTCATTGGAAGGCGTGAAGGCGTCCGGCACGTACTTGCCCGATTTGATATAGTCCGTTGCCGTCCCGGAGGCGATATTGCGCACTTTAACCGATACGGGCTTGCCGCCCACCATGATATTCGCTTTGTTGAACTCCGCCGCCACGTCGGTCAGCCACCCGTCCACCCCGGTGCCCGACTTTTCCGTCGAGGAGAAGATTTCCACGAACTGGTTCGTCGAATTGTTTACCGTGACGGGGAACTTCGAGATGTCCGGCAGCGACCCGGCAACATCGATCGGGTTCAAGTCGATTTGCCCTTTTACGGTAGGCTCGGTCTTGACCTCAATATTGGCGTATAGCTTGCTCAACTGCTTGGCCGCGTCTTCGAGCGTAACCTGGGCTTTGGATTTGCCAAGATTGGAAGTCAGATTGACTCCTACATAGACAAGGCCGAACACGACCGCCAGGATCAGGAGCGCGCTCAAGTAAAACTTGTTTTTTTTCTTTGCCAATCCAGCACCTTCTCACTGTTTATAATATTTGGTTTGCTTGATTAATGAGTCGATCTCCTGCATGCAAGGCATATTCTCGATGTCGCCCGGCTCGAAGCTGTCCAGGCGGGATATTTCCAGCAGCAGCTTATCCAGCTTTAATAAAATTTCCTCGTTATTGTCCAGCGAGTATTTCAGGAACGACAAAAATTCGTTGTATAAATTCGTTTTTTCCTGAAGCAGCTGCTTGGAATAACGCGTCGTTTTCTGTGTCATAACGGTTGCAAAATCCGCTTCGTCGAACACATGGAGCCGGTTCAATACGCTTCTCACATTCAGGTAAAACAGCTTTTCGACCTCGCGGATGACGGAAGCGAACTTTTGGTAGCTGAGCTCACTCGATTCGAACCGCTGGTTCAGGACGTCCAGAAGCGTTTCTTTCTTTTTCCTGATCTTCTCCAACTGCTCCAGGGCGAACCGGATATCGCCCTCAAGCGGTTTGATGCGCACGTAGCGGGTTAATGCTTCCGCATAGTCCTCGTGCGTACGGATCTGCTTGACCGGTATCGCTTCGGGCTGCCGGGCCAGCAGTACGTAGCTCCCGTACAGCAGCGCCAAAGCGCTGGCCACCAGCAAGGTGACTCCGGAAGCGGTGGCGAGAGCGCTTCCGCCGATCGCAAGGCCTGCGAATCCGGGGGAAAATACAACAATATTGAGAACAGCCACGCCCGCAATCAGTCCGATTAGTTTTATGTATTTGCTCCCAGTCAATCGTTACACCCCCTTTACCCCTTCAAGAAACGTCCGCGCCTGAACCTGACACAGGGCAAAGCCGGAGTGCCGCCAAAAGGATAGAACTTATGGAGAACATTCGACATTTTCCCTCATTTTCCTTTTTCAGCGGCCCTTGTTTCACTATACGTTAAAAAAGCTTGGCAGTTTCGCCAAGCTTTTTTATGCGCTGTATCGATGGTATGGCAAATAAGATTACTTATAGTTTCACGCTCGTTCAGCTACAAGATTTCGATATATCCGTCTGTTCCGTGCACGCGTATTCGCTGCCCGTCTTTGATTAGCCGGGTCGCATTGTCCACGCCGACGACGGCCGGTATGCCATATTCACGTGCGATTACGGCCCCATGGGTCATGAGCCCGCCCACTTCGGTGACCAGGCCCTTTATCGATACAAACAAAGTTGTCCAGCTGGGGTCGGTAAAGGAGGTAACCAGTATATCTTCATCTCCCAGATCGGCGTTTTCCATGTTTAAGATCACGCGTGCCCGCCCCTCTATAACTCCGGAAGAAACAGGCAGACCCGCAATAGCTCCGGATGGTAGATCTTCCAGGTTATACTTTCCAGCAATAATCTCGCCATCAGAGGTGATCACACGCGGCGGAGTTAGTTTTACATATAAGTTGTACTCGTCTTTTCGTTTGCGGATGATCCGGTAATCCAGTTTACTTGTACATACAGTTTCATGAAGTTCTTCAAACGTAAGATCAAATATATCTTCTTTTTCCTCGATAACGCCGGCTTGTACGAGACGTTCGGCTTCTCTCAGCAAAGCCTGCTTGTATATGAAATAGCGATTAACCATCCCGTATTTGGGATATTCCCGGTACCCGATGAAATTCCGGATCAGGTCGATCCTTTTTTTGGTTTCTGTCGCTTTTTGTTCACCATCCGGCAGTTGCCTCAACCGTTCCAATACCTCTTGTTCTTTTTTCAAAGCTTCCTGTCGTCCTTGCTCGAATTTCCGTCTGCTCGCATTAGGCTCGAAGTTTTTGATGTTACCGAGAATCAGGGGGACCAGGGTAATGGGTTTTTCGCTCCAACGCGTTTTTGAAATATCGATTTCACCGCTGCATCGCATGCCGTATTTGCTCAGATAATCGCAGATAGCCTCCCGGGTTTCCGGTCCACCATCGAGCTTCACTAGCTCATCCAGAAAGTGATCTTCTTTTGCATGCTGTAAATAATGGATGACTTCCGGATAAGGACGAATCACATCTGCGACATCCAAAAGCGCCAGACCCATTTCCGAAGTAATATTGCCTGGCACAGATTGAGAAAGCGGATCGGCTGTGTTTTTTTCACCTAACCACTCGTTCAAGTTTTCATTGATCCATGAAGAAGCATTCATAGCAGCCATAATGACAGCCGTACTTTGCGGATCGAATAAAATCTTCTTAAGCTGCTGGAGATCATCCAAAATAAATTCAAATAAATCGGGTCCTGATTTCGTTTGGATGTTTTGTTTCAACTTTTCAATCGATGACTGGCTGCGCTGAATCAGAACAGAAACGATTGTCGGATCGTTTTCGATTTGTGGTTGAGAAGCCCAGGCCGGAACAGCTTGATTACTTTTAGCGGGGCCTTGCTGTCCGGTGTCGTCCGGTGACGATTTTATAAAACCTTCTCGCCCGATTATGGTCGTAAGTGCCTGTTTTATGAGCGGATCGGATTGCCCCAGTGTATTTACCAGGGCATCCCTGGAGGCGGGGGAAGCCAGCATCGGTGTAACGTCCACAAACAACCTTCCACCGGCTGTACGCATAAGCGCACGAGTTGTTAGCAGGTAAAAGGACAATCCCAGCGGTTTCATGGCATCTGTCATCATTTGTTGGTGACCTACCGATAAATAAACGTGATTTTCCTCATCATCCGTTTCGGGGATCGGGTATAAAGTCGTAATGGGCCGGCTTTGGACGATATAAAATGTATCATAAGCCAAACACCATTCGATGTCTTGCGGGCAGCCCAACCGAGCTTCGATCTGTCTTCCGATGCGTGCCAATTGTAAAATTTGCGGATCAGTAAGTGTTTGTTCATTCTGCCGGTCCGGATCGATCTGCCGGGTCTCTGTTCCGCCTTCTTTGCGTCCATAAATAGCCAATTTCTTGGCCGCTATCCTTTTATCGACGATTTCTCCTTCCTGTACTTGATAACAATCGGCAGATACCAAGCCGGAGACCAGTGCTTCACCAAGCCCGAATCCGGCATCGATGGATAGCCGTTTCCGGTTAGAGGTAACCGGATCAGCGGTAAATAAAATTCCCGAAGCTTGCGGAACAACCATCCTTTGAACGATAACGGCTAAATAAACTTGCCTGTGGTCAAACCCGTTCTGCATACGGTAAATTACGGCGCGGTCCGTATACAGGGAAGCCCAGCATTTGCTGATATGGTGCAAGATCGCTTCTATGCCGATGATATTTAAATAGGTGTCTTGTTGTCCGGCAAAAGAGGCATGCGGTAAATCTTCAGCCGTCGCACTGGAACGCACGGCATAAGCATGTTCATCGCCAAACCGGGAGAGACAGGAAGTCACCGTTTCCGCAACATCGGCGGGAATTTCGGCTTCCCTAATGATTTGTCGGATTTTCCCGCTGATTTCACCAATCTGATCCCGATCCTCTACTTTTAGCTGGGTGAGTCGATCCAGCAACGCCTGGTACGTTTCGTTATGTTCGATAGCTTTTCGGTAGCCTTCAGTTGTAATGCAAAATCCTTCCGGTACAAGCACTCCTTCCATTTTGGATAATTCGCCTAGATTCAGTCCTTTTCCGCCGACTAGCGAAAGCTGCGTGTTTCCGATTTCCTGGATTCCGAGAACTAACGAACTCATTCAGCATCTCTCCTGACCCATTAAATTGAGTAAAAAACATTTGACAAGAGTTCACCGGCGTGGTACGATTAGAGTGTAAGATAAGATAATTGTGTTTAAAAAACAACGAAAAAGTTGTGAACTGATTATAACATTGTGTTTGTTTATGTGCAATAGTAAAGAACCTGGAGAACCTGCCCAGGTTCTTTTTTGTTGGTTACGTTTGTTACATAAGGCTTTCTGCAGACAGCGTGCAACCAGCCGTCGAGATCCGGACCATACCGATCGCCCGCTGCAGCTTTATATGCTAAGGATCGGCTGTTCCTCGCTCTGTTTTGGCAGCTATACTCCCTGTCCCTCATTGATGTAAAATAATCTTGACACTTGATCGAACTTTAATTACATTATGTATAGTACTCTTTACATTGTGTTAATTATTGTTAAATTAGGAGGTCTCTATGTCCTATCAAGAAAAGAAAATTATGGTGTCCATGATCAGCAGTATTCTCATCTTCACCCTCTACACGTTATACGCGATTCAACATGCCGAGGCAGGCAGCATCACTTCGGCCAGCGACTTTCGTTTTTGGGGCTCCTTCATTCTGGTGCTGCTCCCGGTGTCGATTGCAGCTAAGATTATCATTCATATCGGGTTTGTTATCTTTAATAAGATCGCCACGAACGAAGACGAGCCTTCTTTCGAAGACGAGTTTGATAAGATCATCGAGTTGAAGGCAGACCGGATATCGCTTTATGTATTTTTCTTCGGGTTTATACTCTCCATGATTCCGCTCGTTACTGAACTTCCGACTTATATAACGTTTCTTGTGCTGATTTTCTTCGGTTTCTTGTCCGATCTGATGGGACGTATCGCTCAATTGCACTTTTACAGAAAAGGAGTTTGACATGGGAAAGGATGCGATCAGCAACCAGTTGCGAAATCTTCGCTTTCATCATAACGAGATGACCCAGCAGCAATTAGCAGATAAGGCCGGGGTCACCCGACAAACGATCGTTGCGATCGAGAAAGGAAATTATTCCCCTTCCCTGGAGCTGGCTTTTCGTATCGCGCGTGTTTTCGGAAAGTCCATCGAAGAGGTCTTTCAATATGAGGATAAGCAGTAAACCGCGGGCTAACATAAAACCTCTTCATCCGCACGTCCCGCGAACATCCGCCAAGGATCAGTAGAAAAAGGAGGTTTTATATGCCAAGCAAGCATTCACATTCAGGTGGAAGATTGGCAGCAGGACTTGCCGGGGTGTTATTCATAACCGGGTTGGTTACGGGGATATTAAGCGTGGTTCCTGTAATAGACGGACCCGACTACCTTACCCTAGCTTCTGCAAATGAAAACCAGGTGCAGCTGGGAGCGATTTTCCAACTGGTAATGGTTGTTGCCTATGTGGGTATTCCGATTGCGATGTATCCGATATTTAGTAAGCATAATAAAGGGTTGGCGCTTGGTTCTGTCGCTTTCGGCATCATCTCGGGTGTGTTCCTGATACTGGGTGTACTCCTTCTTCTGTTGTTACTGACAGTAAGCCACGAATTTGCAAAAGTTGGAGCTCTGAGCGGTTCCACCATCCAAACCGTAGGCGAATTATTAAGGACAGGACGCGATTTGGTGAACCATGTGGCAACGACGCTGTCATTTGTTGTAGCTTTGTTCATATTAAACGGCCTGTTGTACCAAACAAAATGGGTTCCACGCTGGTTGTCGGCCTCCGGCCTTATCGGATCCGCTCTGTCCATACTGGCCAGCTTATTATTCATGATTCGCTTCATAGGTCTGGATGCAATCTACATGATGTTGAACCTGCCGATCGCCTTGCAACAATTCATTTTGGCGATATGGCTAATCCTAATAGCTTTCAACCGGGAGAAGCCGGACTCGGAATCCATACTGAGATGAATGCTTCGGATAAGCGACGTTGTTTTGGATTTTGGCTGCGGGACTGGACGGATCAACAAATATTCCGCTGTTAGCCAAGTTAATACTTTCCCAGTGCAATAAAAAAACTGCCGAAACCTAACATTTCGGCAGTTTTTTTGGGCATAGTTCGACATAATTTTTCATTACAAAGCAGCCTGCTCTACCGGGGCAAATCGCGGATTTTGCCGGAACGATTCAGGCTGATTGCCTATACCGGGTTCAGTGCAATAATAAATCCACTCGCCTGTTGGTCAAGAGCCTCTGCAGCCGTGGCGGATATCAGATTCTGAGCACGAACGGAAGGATCATTGATGAAACGGATAAAGTCCTCCATGTAAGCAACGGCCTGTTGTTTCGCCCCTTGACTCAAGAGCAGTTGAATGATATCCAGACGATACTTCAGATTGACGGCAAAACCGGACTGAATTTCGTTTTCCTCCGAATAGCGTCCCACGGACAGCAGCATCCCATTTACTTGTACCGGTTCAATCGTTACTTTTATCGTAGCTGGAAGCGAGTATTCATGACCGTCATAGGCACGAAAAGTCACGGTATCCATGCCCGTCTGCCCTGCATGAGGCGAATAACTGAACGTTCCGTTGCCAGAATCAGTTACGATTGCTGTTCCTTTCTGACCATTCTCCACGAGACTATACGTTAATGGATCCCCATCGGCATCCGCAGCCGGTAACGTCCCCGTCACTGCTGTGTACACCTGAGTGGTCACCGTCAGATCACGTGTTACAGGCGCTGAATTGGCACCGATAACAGGCGCTTCCGCTACAATCAGATTCGTGACCAAATCTGCAGGGTAAGCAAAATGATGCCATTTCTCAAGATCGATTTTATCGCCGAGTTTATTCAGAGTATTGCTTCCGCTCCAGTTGTTAAACACGTAAATACCATCTGCACCAGCCTGATACGCCTCGTAAGCTCTTAGCCGATATTGCAATTCGTTCATTGCCGTATTATTCCGGTTGACAGGAATACCTTGCTTGATCAGGTCCTCTTCCGCTTTCGTCAAGTCATGCCCGCTTAATGAATGCGTTGTGGCAATAAACAATTGGACATTAGACCCCTCTACAGCGTCGACGAATGGAGCGATATCAAAAAATTCTTCATGACTGAGGGTTGTAGGGATGATCATATCGACCAAATCTTCGGCGATCCAGGCATCAATATCCAACCCGTATTGTTTATATCCATTATAAGGGAATCGTACCGTGATCTGTTTTGTCGGCAAGGCTAGTCGAAGGTCACGCAGCATCTGCGTAACCACCTCGGCTTTGTAGTCGTCCCAACGTTCCAACCCAGCAACGGTTGTTTCATCTTTCGGCTCAATTCCATACTCCGTCAGATAAGCATTGCTTAGTTCCGATTGATAACCGAAAAGATACGGATACCTTCCAAAGTCGAGGTTGATTCCGTCCACTCCAGGGAAGGCGGCTGCCTCCAGCAGGACATTTTTGATATACTCCCGGACGATGAGATTCCCGTAATCAACTCTGAAATTCACGGTTCCATTCTTATCCACGATACGATAGGGAAGCATTTGATTGTCATAGACGGCACCGTTTAAGTATCCGTTTACCGCAGGATTATAGACAGCGTTCATTCGCAGGGAAGCATTCGTCTTGATGCCTAATTGGTACGCTTTCTCGGCTACGATCTGCAGCGGTGATCGGCCGCTGGCGTTGATCGCCGTAACTTGTTGCCGTGCCAGCTTATCCCCGTCCCTCATTTGACTCTCATAGGCTTCCGATCCGGCAAATGGAATCCCTGCATATTGACTGATATGATTTAACGTAAAGGTAGTCATCAACTGCCAGTCAATCTGCCTGACATCCTTGCCTGCGTATATCTCGACCGCTTTTTCCTCCAGCTTGCTTACCGTGGGATAAAATCCCTGATAGAAATGACTGAATCCATCATTGTTGTAGATGGTCCGTTTGCCGGCGGCACCTTCGTTGGGCGAGTCATACAACGACAACTCTTCCTCTGTTAGGCTTCTAAGCTTCAAATAAGTGATGAAAGCCTGTTGATCCGGCAGCGGAGTAATCTGTATACGTTCTCCATCAAATAAACCGGCAAATAGAAATTGCTCTTCGATCGCCTTGAGACCGTAAGTTGTTCCGGTTACGGTCGTGGTCCCTGCAACCTGTTCGCTTGCTTCCCCTCCATAAGAAACCTGGAACCCGCCGGCCTTGGCTACATAGCCGACATAAACAGCATACCGCCCTTGGAGCTCCAGCGGCAATTCCAACGAATGGGCGCCCGGTTCGTTCCCGATCCACATTTCGTCCTCATTACTGCCCAGATAACGATATTTCCCCGTCTTCCATCCGGCATTTGTCGCCTGTTGTCCTTGGTTGTCTTCCAACCAGAGCATGTCGTTGTACAGGTATACACTGCCCGGTACAGATACCAGTGCACCACCGGGGGTTACCTTATGAACCGAAGGATATACATAGAAGTCGCTCGTTAATTCATTCAATTTGCGATTTTTATAATACAGCTCTGCTGCAGCTGTCATGACTCCCGACTGTCCCCCAGGTGCAAGCGGAATCTGGAAACGGGGAGAAGAAATGATCTCGCTATGCTGAGCAACGATTTGATCGTCTTGCACCAGCTTCGTCCTGATCTCCAGCTCACCTCCGGTCAACCATTGGGGAGGAATCTCTTCCAATCCTCCTCCCAGTATCACTTCCTGCGAGTCGGAATACGGGAGCACCGATAGCCCTTTAATTCGCGGTTCGGCCTGCGCCCACTCCGGTAATTCTCCAACCGTCATCTTCAGATTATCCAGATAAACCTCGTTATGACCGGACACGCTATTCATCGAAGCATTGATGATTTTGAGCGAGTCCGCACCGCTTGAAACAGGATTAGCTACCTTAAAGGAAACGATCTTCATCTCGTCCATGGAGAGAAACAGTTTTCCACTGCCATCGTAAGCAATCCCCCACCGGTGATAGAGTCCATCGTCAGGTATTAAATGTTCATAATCCGCAACCAGAATGCTGCTGGACTTGACCAGCACCTTATCTCGCTGGAGGGTTAACTTGGCCGTCCTCCCCGCTGCTTTCACTTCAAAGCTTACTCCCCTGATAATCCCTAATGATGGAGCCTCATCCACTTCAATCAGATCTGCGATCCGAGCATCAAATTCCAACAGCCAAGGGCCAGCGCCGATCGGAAATACTTTGGTCATAAACGTGTACTTGTTATTCGCTGCAGCGACTTCATCTCCGTAGATCAAATATTGGCCTTCAGGGACAGGCTTCATCGTTACACCTCCAGGATTTGCCAAGGAACCGGCATGGTCTGTGATATAAGTTCCGTCGCTGGCACTCGTAACCGACCATCCGGACCCTGCCAGTTGAGAAGCATCGTCATCGAGAATCACCGCCGCAGCTGCAGCGCTTTCTTGCGTTGCCAGCGTGAATCCATTCCATTTCAATGGAAAGAACGAGATCAGTACAAGAAGAGATAGCATTATGAACATTTTGCGATTCTTGAAAATGAAAGCTTTTAAACGAAGCTTTCTCCACGATACGTTCACAAAAACACACCTCCATCGATGAAAGATTCGTTTACTTCCGATTTTCTTCTATATACTTGTTTACTTCTTCTTCAGCTTGACGCAATGCGGTATTGATATCGGTTTTGCCGTCCCGCACGTTATGCACATGTTTGGGTATGATGATTGCCGCTGCCTGATTCGTATACTGATCATACGTTGCTGCAGGAGCGTATTTCAACGGACTCATTGCGCTTATATTTTTACCATTAAACAGTTCGGCGTTCTGACCAAAAGCCGCTTTAATCTCGCTGCTTTTCAGAGGAGTCGTATAGGCATTCTTGGAGCGTTCCATCTGGAATGAATCCGATGTAAAAAACTCCATCGCCTGCACAGCCAGGTCCTTATGTTTGCTTGTACTGGATAAATACATATAATCCGGATAAGGCTGCACGCTTATATGGCCTCTTTCCGGCAATACAGGAATCGGTGCCATATCCCATTCGAGGCCTATGTAACGTTTCGGATCATTGTAGCTTGCTCCTAGTCCCATCCACATCGCCAAAGTTCTGTCCTCGAAAAACATTTTAGCTCCATCCGGGGCTAATCCCGGAATATCCGACCTTTCATATTGCTTGAGGTACATCTCGCTTACCTTCTTGCCGAGATCGTTATTGAATATCGCCTTGTTCGTCTTTGGGTCCACATATTCAAGAGAAAAAGGATTCCTTCGGAAAAAAGTAGGATGCATCCGGATGCCATAATATTGTTGGTTGCCATCCATACGCGTCACTTTGTTGGCTAAAGCAAACATCTCATCCCATGTCCATTGATCATGAGGCGGATAAGGAACACCAAATTTATCGAAAATTGTTTTATTATATAAGATTTGCGTTGGACTATCCTGCAGAGGCAGCCCGACCAGTTTCCCCTCGCCCAACTTCCGGTTCATATCAATAAATTCAGGGGTAAACCGGTTCAAATCCACTTTCGCTTGCTTGAGAAACGGTTCAATATCCGAGGAAAACTCATACGGTTTCAGATAAAGGAGATAACTCGCATTGGCGGCAAGAATCACATCAATCGGCTGTTTAGCGGCAATGAGGCCCTCCATGACCTTCGTGCTGATCCCAGTAAGTTTAACCGTTTTAGGAATAATATGAGGGTACTTTTTTTGCAGAGGCTCGCCAAATTCTTTCATAAACGTTTCCTCATCCCACCAATACGTACTGGTGCTCAGAAAATATACCTCTGTCGGCTCTTGGGAAACTACCGTTGTCTTCAACTCTTCCTCACCAGACTTCCTTTCTCCGCATGCAGCAAGTAAACCAATGGACGAGATCATGACGCAACCCAACACAAGCGATTTACTTCGGATTGACATTGCAATTCCCCTTTTCACAAAAAAATAAATGAGTTACTTCCCAATACCGATGGCAATGCATTGACTACATAGAACCCCATTTCGGCGGCAGCTTTTCTTACACTTTTCAATCTTTGCATGCGCTTACAAAAATCCGGCGTGGCAGCAATTGGATTCAGAATTTTCCCCTCTCCTTATTCATTAAAGTATTTTGACGCACTTCATAATCAATTCGTCTCTTATACCTCAAACCAGTATGGTGGTAATACCATCGTACCGAAAATATACACCGCCATTTACCGAACGTCAACACTTATTTATTTGCTCTGTTGTTGGACAGTGATCGTATCACACTCCTTTCTTCTGCTTCAATTTGTGATATGATCACCATATCAATAGAATTGGAGTGTGCGATATGGATCTGGCCGAGAAAACAACACTGCCGCAAATCGTTTGTGAGCGGATCAAATTATACATTGTGGAACATGAGCTCAAGGCTGGAGATAAGCTTCCTTCCATGAATCAATTGATCGATATGCTGAAGGTCAGTCGTTCCGTCGTCCGAGAAGCGCTGAAAACGCTGGAGACGCTTGGCGTATTGCGGATTAAATCGGGCGGAGGAATATTTTTGGATGTCCCTTCCTTTAAGCCATTTATGGATCAGGTATCCTTCCAATGGAAACATAATGAGCAGAGAATCAAGGAGCTTATCGCTACACGGAGGGTACTGGAGCTCTGTGCTATAGAGATGGCCATCGAGCATTATGATCCCCATCTGCTGGATCAGTTGGAACTGGCAAACAAGCAAATGGAGCTGAGCATTACAAAAAGAAAGCTTCCGGTAGAGGAAGATCTGGCGTTTCACCGGGCACTTTTCAAAGCGACGGGCAACCAGACATTCTTCGAATTAAGCGATGTGGTAAGCGAATTTTTTAACCAAGTTAGGGAGCGGCATTTCGTCGATGTCAAAAATACGATTACCTCCTTCGAGGAGCATAAGCAAATTGTAGAGCAGATCCGAAAAAAGAATGTGGACGAAGCGAAAGCAATCATGAAGAAGCATTTGTTAGTTCTGGATATGCTGATTCCGGACAATACAGATCAGTAATTACCGCGAAGCAAGTCGCCCATGTTAATGAATCTGCTAGGGTAGTCCCTATTCATGCCATTTCTATTATTGACTATTTACTTGAATCAACCGGTGAACGATTACTTGAATCCCAAGGACCACTTGTTTCATCGAACATCGATGTTTAACACGGTTAATTAGTGGCATTAAATAATAGCTCGAATCGGGAGCGAGTAGCGTTACAAAAGAAAAAGAGCTGCCGCAGCAGCTCTCTTCGTCATTTCAAAACGTCTTGTAAAAATCTTTCAAGTGCGGCGACATCCGTAATGTTCTTGTTGCATTCCTGACTGTTCATGCACAAGTAATTACCAACCGCCTTGTAATAATCCGGCGAAGAATGAGCCGGCCTCGATTTGGATACCGCGGTAAATAGCGCAAGCTCATCATGCTTGTTGCATAAAAAGCAGACGCCTTTTTTGTTCGTCGGCGTAAACTTCCCTTCAACCCCTACGATTTGTCCGTTAAGCGGGTACACCAGGAACAATTTCCCCGAAGAAATGCTGATCCATCCGAGGTAGGTCAAATACCGGTAATCTATGGTCAAATCAGGAATCGGCAGCTTTTTATTTTTAGGAAACAATTTTCTGATCTGATTTTCCGTAACTTCCGGAAAATTCGTCATATAGGGTTCCAATAACCGGAGATATTGCTCGCACTCCTCCGCGGTATGAAGCGCTGGAATGTTGCCGAACAGCTCTCTATGGCTCCCTTCCGCATCCGGAAAGAGCTCCATAATCTTCATTTCCGTGTCGGTCCGGACGGATTCTACGACCTTGCGGTCGGAAACGGTTTGGTTCGTGCGCTGCAGATGGCCGATTTGCTTTTTAATAAAATTATACTGATGGTTTCTAATGAATGGTCCGTTCATGACGTACTCAGCCCCTTATCTTTTGATGAAACTAAAGTAAGGTGCAAAGCCCGCGATCAGAAACGATATAAGCTCGGCCTGGGCGATGTGATCCCGATTGTTACGCCCCATGCAAAGAATCGCCCCGATACGCAGGCTTTGCATGAGTTAAGCTAGTCCCGGCAACATGATTTGCCATGGTCTACCACCTCCCGATTAACATAACTACTATGATAATGCCATCAAACGATTTTTTCAAGAAGGTCGCTTATTGGGCAGACCACAAAGATTATCTGATCCGGCCATTAACGCAATCTACCATGTAGTAATCGTCTTCTGTTTCGAAGAGAACGAAACTGTGTAATAAAATGGTAGCTTCTTGGTCTCTACTCCACGTAAAAAGAAACGAATGGGAGGATGAATGATGTGAAGTTCCGTAACAACTCGAGAGCCAAATGGTTGCGCACGATGCTGGCCACCCTGACGCTTGCAGCGGCGGTTCCCGTCTCCACGGCGTTCGCCGACGGACCTGCGGTACAATCCAGAGCAGTGGGTAAAGCGACTGGAGCCGCCCCTGATGTCACGATTATTCGCGCCAAAAGCGATCTGGTCGCTCCGATGGGAGCCGGCGAGTGGGATTACCTCGGTCAGCGCTCGACCGTCTCCTCGCAAAACCCGACCAACTACGTCCACTCCGGCGGCGGCGATTTTAAATTCCAGGTGGTAAGCGGTCCGCGCGGCGGCGCCTGGTATCAGCTGCGGGAATACGATCCGGGGAGCAATGCGGACGAAGTCGTGACCGGCCACGAATTTTTGCTCTATCCGGGTGATACGCTGATCTTTCGGGGGATCGGCGGCTATGTCGACGGCGACAACAAAAAGGCAGAGTTTTACGTGTACGAAAGCTTCAGCGGATCGGCTTCCGTGAAGTATTGGGATTAACTCCACTTAATAGGCTATCGGAAAAGGACCGTCCGGTAACGTTCCGGACGGTCCTTTTCCGTGCAAACCCATACATCTGTGTGTGGAAGGAAACCAGTGCCTTCGCTCCAGCCGGTCGTTGATGAGGTTGTGTGGGAACAATTCGACTTCTAACGAAGCACGTAACTTGCAAATCGATCGCGTTGAGTCTCGCTGAGACGATAAACATACAGGCTGCCTAACCCTATAAGAGTCTCACACACTCCTGGAATAAATTGTGCTCAGACAATAAGAACATACATACTTAAAATGACATCTCCGCTCTAGATCCAAAAAAAGAGAAAGAAGGAAGTGAACGTTTTGAAAATGAATAAGGCGTTGTACACCAAAACATTCTGGGAGCGATACTTTTGGGAGCTTCAGGATGAATTCTCCTATGAATTTCTTGAAGATAACCCTATTCGCTTTCGATTGACCGCACAGGATACGCTGCTTCTCGACCCCGGAGAAGATTTATCTTATATTTCGCTCGGTTATCGATATAAAAAGGAAGAAGAAATAGAAATCGCCTGGGATGACGAAGCCCATTTCCATCCGTATGTTTTGAGATTTAACGAATTACTGGCGATTGTGGAGCGGATCGCGGCCGTACATCAAATCGAAACTTGGATTCCTGCACTGCTTCTAAGAAGATTCGTAGGGATCGAAAGCTTGGCAGAGTTTCAAACGGTTTCGGCTTGGGAGTTCGGTATGCGACAAGCTTCGGGTCTGTTTACCGAGGACGAATTACAGGAATGGCTGGAAAAAAGCAAGCATTTGGATGAAGCCTATTGGAACGGCCGTTCCGGAAAATGGAGCGATCAGGAACCTTACGGATGGGTTTTTGAGGGAGAAGATGCCTATTCCTTGCGCAGCCCGGCAAACGATTCGTTTCCATTTCAGCAATGGAACCGGATGTTGACGGAACTCGGCTGCTTGTAAATACATAGATCCGACATAGCCTAATCGCCTTCAATCGCGGAAGTGCCGGCCGGGCGGATCGGACCGATTTTGCAACGCCTGCCGGTTGCACATTCGCCCTCCCCGCCGTCACCGGTTAGCCCGATCCCACTCGTTCACCTCGCGCTTTATTTCTTCTCCGCCGTAAACGTGCCAATCCCTAACGAATTGGACGAACGAATCCGGCTGCTCGTTGCCGTAGACGATTTTCAGAAACGCTTTCTTCTCCATGTCCTGCAGCGCCGGCCATTTGGCCCGCATCTTCGGTCCGGGAGCGCCCACGAATTCGTCCTTCCGGGCATAGTCGAGCTGCTGATCGCTGACAATGCTGCCTTCCAGAAACAGCTTCGAGCTTGTGGCGGACAGTCTCTTCTCGTACGGCGTATCGATCTTCCCCCGGTAGACGCGCTGTTCGATACTCTCGCTGCGGATGACGCCTGGAGGCGTGCTGCCGAGCGCGACGAGAAGCTGCCGGGAGATTGTGCTCGTTTTCCCGGGAAAATCGTAAAGAACCTCGCCCCCTACCCGCTTGTAGTCGTAATTCTCAGCGAATCCGTGTAAAAAATCCGACGCCGGATCTTCGATCAACGCGCCGTACACTTCGTCGTAGTACCGGAACACGGCGTCCATATGCTCGAAGCCTTGGCGGAACACATAGCTGCCGTACGAGATGTTCGACCCTCTCCGGCCGATTTTGCCGTCCGGTCCTGACGGGAACGGGATCGGCTTGAACACCGGCATGTCCGGCCCTTGCGGCACTTCCGACAGCGGCCAGCCGCCCATCCACCCCGGACCGGAGATGATGCCGGCTTGCCCTTCCGCGAACAGGGAAGACGCACTCTGTTCGTCATAGGTTCCGAAATTCGGGTGAAGATAGCCGCGCCCGTACCATTCGGCAAGCACAGCCAATGCGTCCCGCATGCCTGGCTGAATGGAGCCGTAAGCGAGCGAGCCGTCCGGCATCCGGTTCCACTGATAGGGTTGATCGCCGAAAGCTCCAAATACGAAGCTGGCGTCTCCGATCCAGCCGTTCAGCGAGTTTTTGCCTGCCAGCGCGAGTCCGATCGTGTCGTCCTTGCCGTTGCCGTCCGGGTCCCGGTTCGTAAAGGCGTCCAGCACGGCGGTTAACTCGTTCAGGGTCGTCGGTACAGCAAGTCCGAGCCGGTCGAGCCAATCCTGCCGGACCCATAGGATCGGATCGCCTACCTTCCCGTCGGAAATTTGCGGCAGCCCCCACAGCTTGCCGCCGACCCGCACCGTTTTCCACACGTCCGTATTTAGCGCGTACGCTTCCTTCAGCCGCGGAGAAGCATACCGTTCGAACGACTCGCCGATATCCGCGAAACGTCCGGAAGCGACCAGTTCATCCAGCAGCCGGGGCAAAATGCGATTGTTGAGCAGCAGCACGTCCGGAAGCTCCTCTTCTCCCGTCAGCGCGAGCCGAACCTTCTTCTCAAGCGCCGCCTCGTCCGCCAGCACCCACATGTTGGAGGTGGCGATGCCCAATTTGGCGATCGACCATCGGGAAATCGGATTGTCGTCAATCGTGTCCGGCTCCTTCATCTTGTCGAGATCGCTGTCGCTAAGTACGCGGGCTGTCGTGACGACGATCGGTGACTGCGGCGGATGCTCCGCATCCGAATTCGCAGCCGAAGTCGCCGGCGCCGGTAAGGCCGTCTGTTTCGCCATATAGGCATAAGCACTGGTCACAAGGACCACGGCTAGCAGGCTGCCGATAACGATCGTGCGATTGTGCGCCATTCGAACCACCGGATTCCTTTCTTGTCGGGATGTTAATCAGCCGTTTCCCGGAACTGCTTCGGCGTCAAGCCGGCATACTTTTTGAACTCGGCGATAAAATGCTGCGTGCTCCGGTATCCGACCGCCTCGCCAATTTCGTAAATGCGCAAGCCCGATTGCTTGAGCAGCTCCCTCGCCTTGGCCATTCGCGCATCCAGTATGAATTCGCTCATGTTCGTTCCCGTGATCTCCTTGTACACTTTCGACAAATAGACCGGATGCAGATAAACGTGCTCAGCGATAACGGCCAGCGTCAGATCGCCTCCGATATGCAGCCGCACATAATCGTGAACCGAATCGACCAGACGGCGCTGCACCTCGTGCTTGTCGGCCGGCCGCAGCTCTGCGGCCTGTCCCTTGCCCGCATCCGAAGGGCGGCCTCTTCTTCCGGTCAGCTCCAGGATGACGGATATGAACTCGTCCGGCCGCACCGGCTTCAGCAAGTAACGAAACGCCTGCAGCTCGATCGCTTTCTGCGCGTACTGGAATTCGCCGTAGCCGGACAGCAGGATGCAGCCGATCTCCGGCCGCAGCTCCCGCGCCTGACCGATCAACTGCAAGCCGTCCATGCCGGGCATGCGGATATCCGTAACGAGAATATCGATCCGGTTGTTCCGGATCGTCTCCAGCGCTTCGTCTCCGGAGCAGCCGGTGTGCACTTGTGCGACGCCGAGCTCCGCCCACGGAATGACCGTCGACAGATGCTCGACCAGATGAGGGTGATCGTCTACGAGAAGAGCCGATAACATGGCTTCACCTCCGGTTATGGGTTCGACACATCGGGCCAACTGAGCGTTACCCGTACGCCCCCGGATTCTGACCGCGTCAGGAGCAGCCCTGCGGCAGAGCCGTACCGGTGCGTCAGCCGCTGATGGACGTTCCACAACCCGCAGTCGTCCCCGGGCGGCTCCGTCTCCTTAAGCGATGCGTTCAACCGTTCGAGCGTTTCGTCCGCAAGTCCTACGCCGTCGTCCTCGACCATGAAGCGGACGATACCGTCCGCCGCCCGGCCGGAGATCGTAATCGACCCGCCGCCCTTTTTCGGTTCCAGGCCATGAATAATCGCGTTTTCCACGATAGGCTGCAGCAGCAGCCGCGGAATATCGACCGCCTCCAGCCCGGGAGGAATGTCGATTTTGTAGCCGATTTTACGCAGCTGCATGTTCATAATTTCCATATACGACCGTACAAAAGCGACTTCCTCCTTTACCGTCGTATCCAGCCGTTCGTTGCGCGTGGAGTAGCGATAGTAGTCCGACAGGCTGTACGCCATCGAGACGACCGGTTCCAGCCGGTTCATCTGGGCCATGCTGACGATATAGGCGAAGCTGTTGTACAGAAAGTGCGGATTGATCTGCGATTGCAGCTGCTTCATCACGGCTTCCTTCGCGCGCAGCTGTTCCCGGTACACCTTCTCGATCAGATGCTGCTGCTTTTCGGCCATCCGGTTGAACTGCCGGAACAACCCGGCAAAATCCCGGTTATTGCCGGGCGGCAACCGGGCACTCAGATCGCCCCGCTCCAGCCGTACGGTCCCTTCGCCGAGCTGGCGGATCGGACGCTGGACCTGCGAGTAGATCATATAGGCTGCGCCCGCGCCCGTCAGAATGAGCAGGCCGGCCGTTACATAGAACAAATTCCGGCTGTACGTAACGGGAGCCAGTATCGTCTCCAGCGGTACGTAATCGACGAGAGTCCAGCCGATCTTCGCAGAGACGAGTCCGTATACCAGGTAGCGCCGTCCGTCTAGCGAGACGGAGCGGTATCCCTCTGCCGGATCGGCTGCGATCGCGCTTCCTTCCTGCGCGATAAGCCTGCGAATGGTCGATTCTTCGGCGCTGCCGTTAAGCACAAGCTCCCCGGCGCTTCTGTACAGGAACGGATCGTTATTACCTTTCGTCTTGAAGCTGTCGAGCAGCCGTCCGATGTTGTCCGTCATCAGGTCGATCTCCACGATTACATCTGCCTTGCGAATGTCGGAGGCAGCGGAAGCAGGCACGATAAAAAAACGGGTGAACGCCATCTTGTCCGCGCCGTCGACTCGAATCTTCCGGTACGTCCATCGTGTCGTCGCCTGGTCGAGCAAGTAAGCTTCGTCATAAGGAAGCAAGGAATACGACGATACGGCATGTCCCGAGCCGGGGAAGTAGGCGTTGATCCGGTTCATCCAGGCGTTGGAGGTGCTGAACAGCGACAGCTTGCGCTGCAGCGTGTCGGACAGTACGGCGTAGTCGTACCCGTTCGCCGGAATAACGTTGCCTGCGAATTGGGCGAAGTCCGGGTCCTGTGAAATGAGATTCGAGTATTGGGATACCTGCTCCATCGCCGCTTCGATCTGGTGCATGAAGATCGCAAGCCGCTGCCGGTTGGCGATCGTAAGCTGTTCCTCGACAAGCCGCGTGCTCTGCGCATTGGAGTAAGCGTAAAGGGCGATCACCGGCGACATCAGAATGACGATCAGACAGATGACCTTGGTAATGAGCTTCATAACGTCCTCCGCTGCCATATCGGGATGCTTAATTCATTCTACGCGCATGCGGCCGTATCCTCTGCCGGGGACGAAGCCGCAAGTGCGAGATCGCCCTGATCAACCGGCTCTCAGCGGCAGACGGAAGGAAAGTAAAGCCATCGCAGTGACGATGCCGTACGAGATGACGCACCAAAAACAAACCGCATGGATGACGAACAGCTCGACGACGGTCAAATACGTAGAAAAAGCGAAGCCCGCCCACAGGTAGAGCCGCAAGGGCAGCGGAGTTGCGGCCTCCTCCTTGCGGCTGCGCAGCAGCCAGGCGATCAGGAGCAAATAATAGGAGATGCCGAGCAACGACACTGGAAACGGTCCGATATAAGCGTACTTGCTGCCGTTCACGACGCTGCAGCTGCCGATGGGACAATACAGCCCGCCGGTCAGATTCGCCGCGAATATATAGGAGGACACCAGCGCCCCCGCCACGGCAAGCCCGACCAGCAGCAAATGCAAACGATGCCGTCCGGTCATGCTTCCCCGACCCGTTTCATGAATTTCTGAAAATCTTTAACCCGGTAGCCGTTCATCCGCTCCATGACGGTCCCCCGCTCATCCACCGCGTAAAAGACGGGCGTAATCTTGATTCGCAGCCGATCCTGGGCGGTCCGGTCGGCGGCCAATAAAGGAAACGGAAATTGCAAATCGCGCTTGACCTCGCCGTACGCCTTCTTCCCCCCTACGCCGATCATTACGAGCGGCGTATCCGGGTAAAGCTCGCTCCACCGCTGAAGCACGGGATACGAGCTTTTGCACGACTCGCAGTCGATCTTGGCGATCATCGCGACATACTTTGTCCCCCTGTAGCGGGCCGTATCAATCGTCCCGCCGTCCACTTCTTCACCGGTGATGGTCGGGAACGTCTCACCGACGCGAAACCCGCCCGTATCGGTAAGCCATTCCGCAACGAGCGTCGCATTGTTCAACACATAGACGCCGGCCAGCGGTACTAGAGCTGCCGCCAGCAGCAGCACGATTTTCAACACCCGCATCCGGGCCAACCTCCTTCAACAAGGCTGTAATTGCCGATACAGCGCCGCATAAAGCCCCTCTGCAGCCAACAGCTCGTCATGCTTTCCCGCCTCCGCGACCATACCGCCCTGCAGCACGAGGATCAAGTCCGCGTCTGCGACCGTGCTGTGGCGATGGGCAATGACGATTCGCGTGCAGGATAGCCGGGACAAATTGCGCTCGACGGCGGCCTCCGTCCGCATGTCCAAGGCGCTCGTCGCCTCGTCAAGCAGCACAATAGCCGGATTGCGGACGAGCGCCCGGGCCAGGGCGATCCGCTGCCGCTGCCCGCCGGACAAGTTCGTTCCGCCTTCGGACACCAGCGTCCGGTACTGCTGCGGCATTTTCATGATGTCTTCATGAATGCCCGCCATTACCGCTGCCTGCACGATGGGCTCCATGGGCATACCGGGGTCGTGAATGGCGATATTTTCGGCGATTGTCCGATTGAAAATAAACGAACTTTGCGTGACGACGCCGAGCCGACTGCGCAGCGCCCGTTTGTCCAGGCGTTCGAGGTCGATGCCGTCGAACCGCACCTCGCCGGAGGCAGGTGCATACAGACCGAGCAGCAGGCCGGCCAGCGTGCTTTTGCCGCTGCCCGATGCGCCCACGATCGCCACCTTCCGGCCGGGCTCGATCGTGACGGATACATCGCGGATTACCTCGGGACCGCCGGGATAGTAGCGGAAGCTTACGCCCCGCAGCTCGACCTTGCCCGTTAGATGCGGCGGCACCGCGGCCGTGCCGTCCTCCTGCTCCTCCCTGGACCGGTGAATGTCGAGCACCCGGTTCAAATAAACGCCCAGCATAATCATATGGTTCAGCGTCGTCACAAACGTCGACAGCGGCGTCAAAAAGGCGGCGGCGAGCGTATAAAAGGCGAACAGCTCGCCAAGCGTCATCCGATAATTCAGCACCTCATTTGTACCCAGCCAGAGCAGCAGCAGCGGCGCCGCGAACTTAAGTCCGCCGACCACGCTGTCCACCCCTGCCTCCAACACCCCTCTTCTGCGCTGCGTGTCGAGCTGGCCCTTATACAAACGTTCCCAGCGCTCGTAGGCGAGCGTCTCCATGCCCCCGGCTTTGACGTCCGTAATGCCGCGCAGCGTCTCCACAAACGAATTGGTCGCCGCCGTCTGCTTCAGAATCTGCTCCTGCGACAGCTGCCGGATCGGCACCCGAGCCAGAAGCGATATGCCGGCCTGCAGCGCGCCCGCCGCCACGACCCAGCCCGTTAGCGCGGGAGACCTCTCCAGCATGAACAGCAGGAAGAAAACGACCATGCCGCCATCGAGCAAGGCGGTTACTGTCCGGTTGGACAAAATATCCCTGATCATAAGGTTGCTGTTGGCTCTGACGATCAGATCGCCGTTCGACCGAAGCAGGAAAAACGAATAGGGCAGACGGAGCAGGCGGCCGAGGAATGCGCTCATCAGGCTCCAGTCCAGCCGGTTTTGCAGCAGGACGAGCGTTCGACTCCGAAGCAGCAGAAACAGCGTCTGCACGAATGCCAGAGCGGCGAAGCCGATGCCGATCGCATGCAGGAATCCGGTCTCCTTGGGCAGGATCACCTCGTCGATCAGGACACGGATCGAGATCGGAGCGGCCAGAGCCAGCATTTGAATCCACAGCGACATCACGACGACCTGTGAAACGAGGCCGGAATGGCGCCTCAGCAGCTTGAAATAGGAGGTCCAGATCGGCTGTCTTTTGCGGGGGACGAAGCCCGCTGTCGGCTTCATCGTCATCAGGACGCCGCTGTACCGCTCCGCAAACTGTCCGATCGGGATGTTCATCCGGCCGACGCCCGGATCGACGATCGTCGCCCTACGCTTCCCGATCCGCTCGAGCACGACGAAATGATTATGCTCCCAATGAAGAATACAGGGGACATCCGTCTTGCTGATCCCGTCGATGCCGACCCGCCGGCCGGCCGCTTCCATCGCGTATCCTCTAGCCATGTCGCGCAGGAGAAGCAGGCTGGTTCCGTCCCGGCCGGCGCCCCCCCGCTCCCGCAGCTCGTGCAGCGGCACATGGCAGCCGTAGTAGCCGAGCAGCATCGCCAGGCAGCAGACGCCGCATTCCGACTGTTCCATTTGCTCGATAAACGGGATGCGTTTTGGGCTTCGCAGCTTCATGACGCACCGCTTCCGATCCCGGCAGCCTGCTTCGCCATGGCGGCCGGAGGCGGCTGAAGCGCAGTCAAGGAAGGCAGCGCCGGGTTGGAGAGCCGGAGCAGCGCATAGCCGATCCCGGCCAGACCTGTCATCAATCCGGGAGAGAACGCACCAGGAGGGACGTCGCAAAGCCAGCCGTTTTTCTCCGCATCGCCCAGCGCCAGCGAAGCCCGCTCATACACGGATAGGCGAAGCCCATCGTCTTTCCGCTCCAGAGCAGCAGTAAGCAGCACATCAAGATTGCCCATGTCCCCATGACACAGCACGCTGGAGGAACCGCGCCAACGCGCAAGCGTCGTCCGCAAGCCGACGCCGATTTCTTCTTCGAACCGGTCGTCGCCGCATACGCGGCCGGTCAGGATGCGGCTCAAGACGATGCCCGGCGCGCCATGGCACCAGTAGACGGGATTGCGGCCGGTCTGCGCGTCGGAGCGAAGGTCGAGCCAGTTGCCTTCCTCTGGCACAAACAAGCTTCGCTCGTAGCAGATCGCTTCCCGTCCCGTCTGCAGGAAGCGTTCGTCGCCGGTAACGCGGAACAGCTCAGAGAAGGCGTAGGCGTAGCCGGAGGCGCCATGCGAAAATCCGGCCAGCATGCGGCCCTCGGTCAGCTCGCTCGGCCAGCCTGCTCCGCCTGGCGAGACGACCTTGCGGCTTAACAGATGTTCGCCGCATCGTACGGCGAGACCGAGCGCTTGGCGCTCGCCGGTCGCTTCGTACAATCGCAAGGCGCCGATGGAGATGCCGGCGCTGCCCGCCATGAGATCCAGCTTTCGGTCCTGAGCGACGATCCGGTCGAACCGGTCCAGCGCTCCGATAGCATCCTCCAACAGCGAATCGTCCCCCAGCACCCTGGACAAATGGCTGAATGAATACAGATAGGAAGCAAGGCCATAAAACACGGAGCCTTTCTGAATGGCGCCTGGAAGACGCAAAAAATCCCGGCTCGTCTCCGCCGCGCCGCTCGCCAGTTCCCGATATTGCCGAACGCCCGTTTCCTTGGCCGCATAAGCGAAGAACAGCGCCAAACCAAGCGTTCCATTATATATGCCCGCGTCCATCGGCGCATAGCTCAGCAACCTCCCGGTATCCTTCGCGGTTCCGATCCAGGTGACGGTCCGTCCGTCGTCTCCCCGGACAGCCGAAGAGGCAAGCCGTTCCGCGATCGCCACCGCCGCCGCTTCGAATGCCTTCGGCGCATGTGGCGCTTTCTGCGCTGCCGAATCCGCTGCTTCTGCGGCAAAAATTGGACGTTCCCAGTATCGCTTCAGTGTCAGCATCGAAGCGCGAATGACGCTCTCCTGCATCGCGCGGTCGTCTTCACATAACCGCTCGATCCGTCCGAGCGACATCGACAAGCTGTCCTGCGGGAAATAGCCTCTGATCCATTTGCCCCGGCTGTCCCATACATCCGTGGAGCTTACGAACGAGGAGAAATACGGAATGTCGTGGTCCAGCAAATCGGCGCATTCGGAATGAACGACCCGAAGCAGAGCAGGAGCGACCTCCGCGATCCGCCACATGAAATCGAACAGCTGGACGCGGGCAAGGCCGTCTCCCAGGCATGCCGGGTTCAGCGAAGCTTCCAGCATTTGGCCGTAGACGTCCGTATTGCGCACGAGCACCCGGACCGGGCACTTCGCGAATCCATGAATCGGCCCGTCCTCGGCGGCAAGATGCTCCCGCTGCGCCAGCAAGATGCGGTACATCCGGTTGAATCCGCCGGCCACATCGTCCGCATAAGCTTCGGCCCCGACCTCCTCCCCGCCGTAATACGGCCGGTTGCCGCCAGGGCTGAACGATTGGGCTGTCTCCCGGACCAGACGCATCTCGTCGGTTCCGACATCCTTGTACTTCGTTAGCGGCCGCACGTAGGTCTGTCCGGCAAAAGCGCCGATGCCGCTCACCTCCATCCCCTCGAGGGAACCGGAGCGGAGCCGGTAGGACGGGAGCAAGCCGGAGCGGAGCACGGACTCTCTGAGCAGTTCGCTCGCTTTGCGGGCGGCGGTCGGACGTTCGTTCGGTTCCTCCGCCTCCATGCTGTAACGATGGAAGATGGTTTCCAGATCAACCAGATACGGATATTCGCCTTGGGCAATCACGTTTTCATAATGAAAATCGACGGCATGAACGATATGCAGCAACGCCAAATATTGACCGTGCCGCCTGTAGAAACGGTTGATTTGCTCCGGAGAGACGCACGGCTCGTGACGGACGTATTCCGTCCAACCGTGCGACTGCCTGTCGACGATCTTCAACACCGGCAGAGGAGGCTCCGCTCCACTGCGGTTCGCCCATTCCAACAGCCGCTGAAACGCCGAATCGATCGCCAGCGAGCGAGCCTTGTACATCAGCTTGTCGCCGGAGGCAAAGCGGAGAACGTGCACGCTTCTGCCGCCCCGATGGGCGTCTCCGGAACGGCTGCAGCCAACGAGTTGAGAAAAATCCTGCCCCAAAACGCGCTCCAGCTCTTCACGATCGCGAAGAAACCGCTCCGTCATTTCTTCGCAGTTCTTCGCGTGATTCATCGCCTGCTCGGTCATCAATCGTGCCAGAACCGGATAACGATGAAGCATGTCTGCGATATCCGGCATCGTTGTCAGCCGGCCGGCAACAAAGGAACGGAATCGCTCTTCCCCGGTATCGCCGGTCAAAGCGCCGGCCTTCTTAGCCACATGAAGCTCGGCGATCAGCACCCGGTCGGCCAAACGCGTCAGACGCCGGCCAAGCGATGCGACGACGTCCCGCAGAAACGGTTCCCGGTCGACGGGCATACCCCCGTATTCGCACTCCCATCCGGTAAAACGCACCAGCAGACGCCGGCGCAACCAGTAAAGAAAAGGCGAGATGAACGGCATAAACGGACCGGGTGACAAACTGTCGATCTCTGCCGGGTTCATGCTCGTTTGGCTCAAAATACCGCTTAACGTCCGCTGCCATTCAGGAGCTCCCTCGTCCTCGAACCGGTCGCCTTGCTCTAGAATGGCGGCAAATTCTGCTTCGCTTAAACCGTCTTCCTTCAGGCGCATGGAGAAGATCGTGTCCGGCGTCAGTCCCGTCCGCTCGCGCCACTGCTGCACAGGGGAGGAGGGGACAGAGGAATCCGGAGTACGAACCGCGGCTCTTCGTTCGTGCACGTACGCCGCCTTTCTCAGTTGCATGCTATCGATCATGGAGATGCTCTCCTTGTAAAAAGAATACAGACAGGGGTTGCCCCCTGTCTTCCGGTGATTAAGAAGAAATGCGGTTTACGGATCACAAAGAATATTGACCGTGTAGTCGTTGCCGCAGAATTCTCTCAGCGCGCTGCAGTCCTGGCACCGTTGTCCGCCGGCGATTTCCGCCAGTTCTTCGTCGGACAGTACGTCGATGACGTTCGTCAGTTGTTCCATCTTGTCCACCTCCTTTCATGCGCGTAGTCGGAATTTTTCCATGAAACACCCTCCGCCTGGTTCGCGATGCAAGCGCCCCGTCAGCCCCACCTCGGGCCGGGCAGCGAACCGTTCGACGGCGGCCGCTCCTTATCCTTAGCCGGCGATTCGAAGTGCTCACCGGCCGGGAACGTTTCCCCCCGCCGTTCGATCTAATCGCATACAACTGCGAGCGAACCAACACTCTAATTAAACTGGAAACCGGGCGGGTAAGGTAGGTCGGAATTTCAAGAAACATGACGGAATATGAAGCAATCGTTTTGGAGGGTGTGCAAGGAATTCGCCAAGGCAAGTGCGGCATAGGATAAAAGATTCATGTGGAGGTATGACATTGGGAAATGTACGGGGAACTTGCCAGGACTTTGCAATAGAGACTCTTCTCATTTCATCGCCTGTCGCTTTATAATAGGGGAATACGATTTTTATTTGCCGCAAGGAGCTCAGCTATGACAAAAAGTGCTAATCCGCCGTTAAACGATGAGAAATGGTTACAGTTTCTGAAATATGCAGCGAAATCTTTCAACGAAGTCACCTTGAGTCGAGGATTTCAATATTTCAAACAGCAGCACGTCGTCGCCCTGAACATTACCGAGAACCGTACCGTTCAAGCAAAGGTAACCGGCCATGAAGACTATACCGTCACACTCCAATTGGATCAGCTCGGTTCCAGCTTTTGCACTTGCCCCGTCCATACCTGCTGCAAGCATCAGGTTGCGGTTATGATGGAGCTGGCCGACCGGCTCGGCTACCCGGCTGCTCAGATTGTGAATGCCAAGCAGCATCTGGCGCGGACCGCAGCGACTCCGTCTGCCGAGTCCCTGCTCCAGGAATTGGCCCCCATGAGTGTATCCGACTGGCATGAATATATGAACCAGGCTACTTCTCTGGTGAAGCCCAGTTATGATCAGGGGATTTACGTACAGGCGCTGAGAGTTCCGTTGGCTAGTCTGTTGAAGGGTTCCGCTCCGTCTGCGACGGCGGACTTGATTTACTTCGAACTGCATCAGTTCTTGTTTATTCTGCAGAAGATTTTCGATTTGGTCGCCGGGGGGAGTCCCGTCATTAATTTTTCGTATGCCACATACCGTCTGTACGATGAAGCGCATGCCTTCCTGCAACAGACAGCACCCCAGTTCAATTGCACGATGGATGCGGATCGTCTGGAGCAGACGTTAAGCATCCTGCGGCGGCAGTTGGCGGAAGAGAGCGGCCACAAGTACTTGGGTTACGGCCTGTATGCGGCGGTGTGGAAATACTGGATTGCCCCCCAGCCCGAAGCCGGCTACTGGGTGTCTCAGGAGTTAAGCGCCGTCGAGACGCAAATCGCCGAGTGCGACTCCTCTTCCCTTGCAGCGGCAAAAGCGTTCCTGCTTCTGCATCAATCCAAAAGCAGCGAAGCGTGGACGGCGTTAGAAGCTGGCGGTACGTTAGATAAAGCTCCGGCGAGTCTGCTGCTCTCCTATATGGATCTCCTGTCCAGTTCCGGTCAGTGGGGCACGCTGGCGGATTGGCTGAATCGATCGGCCCCGCATTTCTATGGTCCTGTAACCAAGGAACGTTCAACCTATTTCGGGTTTTGGAAAGAAGCGGCCCGGCATCTTCCTGAAGCCGAGAAGCTGCTATGGAACGTTCTGGAAGAGATGCTTCCCCATTCCGCCAAAGTGATCGAGAATATGCTGTACGAGCGGCATAACTGGAAGGCATGGATCGAGACGCAGATCCTTTTGGAACACGATCCCTTTCACCATAAGGTAAGTGTCCTACAGCCTATCGAGAAGGAGGCGCCTGAGCTGCTTCTCCCTTATTACCATCAAGCCGTCGAGCATTACGTCGCCCTCAAAAACCGCAAGGATTACAAGGCGGCGGTCAAGCTGATGAAAC
Source organism: Paenibacillus sp. GYB004 (assembly GCF_036577605.1). Taxonomy (NCBI): domain Bacteria; kingdom Bacillati; phylum Bacillota; class Bacilli; order Caryophanales; family Paenibacillaceae; genus Paenibacillus; species Paenibacillus sp. GYB004. The sequence continues at coordinate 109,830 of NZ_JARBDB010000073.1, read as the reverse complement.
GTCTGGCAAAAGTGTACAAGAAGATGAAGCAGATCGAGCGTTGGGACAGCTTTTTCTCCCGATTCATGGAACGTCACAGCCGGCTGCGGGCACTGCATGAGGAATTAAAGAAAGGAAAGCTGCTGGAATGAGTGCGAAACTACACGATATGACTGTATATGCGTTAATAACGGATGCCGGAGACGCCTTATTATGGGGACTGGTGGACGGACGCCCGGCTGTCGGAGAGACGTTCCGCAAATTATTGTTCGCCTGGCACGAGCCCTCCTGCTACGGAACAACACTGGAGCTGCAGCGGGCCGGGGAGATTATCGTGACGGTTCTCCCTTCGGAGATGGTGCTTCCCTTCTTCGCCGAGCCGAACTTTATGGACGTTCTCCGCTGGGAAGGCGGGGACGAAGGAACCAAAGGATTATTCGAGGCTGCGCCGCTTCTATACCAAGAGGCTCAAGCAGGGCGTTATTCGCCCAGCTTCAGTGCTTACCGGAACGGAGAGCTGCAATGGACGTGGGATACGGATTCCGCAGAGCTGGAATCGCTCAATTGGGAGGCGCTATCCAGTCTGGACGCTTCCGGAGGCAATCTGGCCGGATTGCGTTCCGCCTTCTCCGCCGCCGTATCGACGAAACATTATGCCGACGAAGCGGCCCTATCCGACCTGCGGCGGGAATATCCCGCCTTGTTCCAGCGGTCGCAGCCGGCAGACTCGGCTACGGCGCTGTCGGAAGAGGAGTGGCTCATATCGCTCGGCTGGAAACCCGATCTGGCCCCCTTCCGCCCTATCCTGCAATTGCTCGAGCCGGACGAGGAGCAAGACGAATGGCGCCTGCGTCTGGTTCTGCAGGATAAGAACGACGGATCGGCGCTTGTACCGATCCGGCTAGCAACAGACGGGCATGCTTCCGGCGTATGGACGCCCGACTGGAGCCCTTTCATCCGAGAGCGCTCTTCCGGGTGGGCAACAAGACTCCTTGCGGCGCTTCCGAACACGATCAGCCGCGGCGAACTGTTCGCCGCCCCTTTAAGCGACGAAACCGCCTGGCACTTCCTGACCACAGACAGCCGCCAATTGCTGAGCGACGGCTGGAATGTCATGCTGCCCGGCTGGTGGGAAGCCGCCTCGAAGCGGAAGCCCCGCCTGCGCGCACAGGTGGCGCCGGATGCTGGCGGCAGGGGCCAGTCGTTATTCGGGCTGAACGCCTTGGTCGACTTCGACTGGCGCATTGCGATCGGCGATGCGGATCTGAACGAAGCCGAATTCGCAGTGCTGCTGAGCCGTAAGGAGCGGTTAATCCGCTTCCGCGGCGAATGGGTCGTCCTGGACCCTGCTCTGCTGGAGAAAATCCGGAGGCTCATGGCAAGCGTCAATCCGGAAGAAGGCTTGTCCCTGCAAGACGTTCTCCAACTCCACTTGTTAAGTGAATCGGAGCAGGAAGGGACTGGCAAGAACGGACGCTCATCCCGAGAAGATGCGGACGATCCCGCAGACGAGGAAGATCAGCTGCAACTTGAGGTGGAGTTGAATACTCACCTATTGGCGCTGATCCGCCAGCTCGGGCAGCCGTCGGAATTAGCACCGCTGCCAGTACCTGACGGACTTCGCGCTGAGCTGCGCGGCTACCAGCGCGAAGGGTTCACCTGGCTTAGCCACCTCAGAGAGTTCGGGCTGGGCGCCTGTCTCGCCGATGATATGGGTCTCGGTAAAACGATTCAGTTCATCACCTATTTGCTCCGGCACCGGAGCGAGTCCGCCTTCCCCGCCCTGCTCATCTGTCCCACTTCGGTGCTCGGCAATTGGCAGAAGGAGCTTGCCCGATTCGCCCCTGAACTGAAGGTTACGCTTCACTACGGGAAGGGACGGCTCGCCCGCGGGGAGATTGCTGAGGCTGTGAAGGATACCGACATCGTCATCACCTCTTATACGACAGCACTGCTGGATCAGGAAGTGCTGCAGGAGATCGTATGGAGCTCCCTTTGTCTCGACGAAGCCCAGAACATCAAAAACGCGCAGAACAAGCAATCGGTCGCTATCCGCTCCCTTCAGGCAACCCATCGCATTGCCATGACCGGAACGCCGATTGAGAACCGGTTGTCGGAGCTGTGGTCGATCTACGACTTCCTCAACCCGGGTTACCTAGGGAACCAGCGCGGGTTCCAGCACCGGTTCGCCACTCCTATCGAGAGGCATCAGGATGCGGAGCGGACGGCCCAGCTCCAGAAACTGGTCAAGCCGTTCATGCTGCGGCGCAAGAAGACCGATCCCGCGATCCAGCTCGATCTGCCGGACAAGCAGGAGATGAAAGTGTATATCAACCTGACCGCCGAGCAGGGAGCGCTTTATGAGCAGTCGGTGAAGCAACTGCTGGAGCGGATGAACAATCTGGAGGGAATCGAACGCAAGGGAGCCATTCTCGCCGCCTTGACCCAGCTCAAGCAGCTGTGCGACCATCCTGTGCTGCTGACGAAGGAAGCTGTTCCGCCTGAGGAAATCTTACAGATTGAAGAGCAGCGGGATGCGTTCATCACCCGGTCTGCGAAGCTGGAACGACTCGTTGCCATGGTCGACGAGCTGCGGGACGAGGGCGATTCCTGTCTGATCTTTACCCAATATGTAGGCATGGGCCGCATGTTGGCCGACGTGCTGCGGGTGCACCGGAGCGAGCCCGTGCTGTACCTGAATGGCAGCACGCCCAAAGCGGAACGCGATCAGATGATCGACACGTTCCAGGCGGGAGACGGTTCGGGTCCCGGCATCTTCGTCCTGTCTCTGAAAGCAGGCGGAGTCGGCCTCAACCTGACGGCGGCCAACCACGTCTTCCACTTCGACCGCTGGTGGAACCCGGCTGTCGAGAACCAAGCGACCGACCGCGCCTATCGGATGGGACAGAAGCGCAATGTGCAGGTACACAAGTTCATTTCCCTCGGCACGTTGGAGGAGAAAATCGACGAGATGCTGGAGAGCAAGATGAGCTTAAGCGAGAACGTCATCTCTTCCTCCGAAGGCTGGATTACCGAGCTGTCGAACGACGAGCTCCGCGACCTGTTCATGCTGCGGCAATCATGGTAACACGTTCGGTTCGTCGTGCGTTGCGTTCGATTACGAGCGGCGCTGATCACGCTGACTAACAAAATAAAAGTCTCTGTCACCCTCTATTTTCAGCAGTAGAGGATGACAGAGACGAATAGAGGCGGTTTGTGAGCCTGTCGATTCATTATGGACAACCAAGTGGAAAGGGAAAAGATTACCTTCTGGCGTGTTTTGTCTGGAATCCCCTACCTTACAATCGTTATTCAATCAAGGGATTCCGGACAACCTGTTTGAGCAGAAGAAGGTAACTTTTCACTTGGAACGGCCTGCTATCACTTCTACACATTGAATCGACAGCCTCGTTTGTACCCCTTATTTTTTTGCACAAAATAAAGGGTACAAACGACTCGTATGCGGTTCTTACTTGCCGGTATTAATCCGGCCATCGCAAAGCAGGATAACCGTTACCTTCATCGATACTCCATATGTCCGTAAAGTCCCAATTGGCAAAGGTACTTTGTTTTTTCATGTCGGCAGTCAATAGGGGTTCGCCATTTCCCGTGTCCCATCTTGTCGTAGTCTGGCGATCGTAATAGCTGTCGGTTACGTTGCCGTCAATCGAAACAAATCCGCCGATGCCGCCTTCGGGATAGTTCCACTTGTTACCGACCTTGCCGGCCGCATAAGAGCCGCGAATCTCTCCCAGAACGTTGCCGACCAAACCGCCCGTGTTGGCGTTACCGGTTATTTCAGCCAAGGAGTACGAATCTATAATGATGCAGTCGCGTTCGAGCCATCCTGCCAGACCGCCGACCGAGTTGGCGATGGATCTCACCGCTCCTTTCGAGTACGAACGCTCGATCTTGGCACCGTAACCTTCCCCCGAAAGCACACCGACAAGGCCGCCTACGTTGTATTCGCCTTCGACGTCGATATCGGCATACACGTAACGCATCGTCCCGCTGGAAAAATCGCCGACCACCCCACCGGACAACGAGCCTTTGGTTTTCACTGTACCTTGCACGGACACGTTTTCTACGGTTCCGTACCAGATCGTGCCGGCCAAGCCGCCGACACCATGTCCCCCGCTTGCGATCTGCACATCCTTCAAGTGCAGGTTCTTCATGACGGAATTCAAAGCGAGACCAAACAGACCGGCATTGGTATCCGCAGACGGACGATTGATCGTCAGACCGGATATCGTATGACCTCCTCCGTCCAAACTTCCCTCAAACGGAGCATAGGGTACATAAGATCCGATGGGCTTCCATCCCTCGCCTTGATTATAAGGGGCAACATTCAAATCGATGTCGTTGCCAAGCTTAAAATGGGATTGTAGATAATGTCGTATCGAATCCAGTTGTCCGGCGGTTTGAATCATATACGGGTCCGCCTCGGTACCCGATCCGCCGGCGAACGGATGCACCGGGGAAGGAGGCGTTACTGTCACAACAACGGATCGAACCGGTTGGATATGTGCGATTTGAATGAAAAGCGTGATCCGGCCTGCCTCATGAACCGTAACCGGAATTTGGGCTTCCCCGTCTGCAAAAGAGATGTCTCCGCTGAATAAGGATTCGTTCCCCTCTTTCCATGTGATGGTAACGACCGCATTTTTGTTTAGCCGATGACCCGCAGCATCCCGGGTTTCCGTTAGCAATATTTCGAAAGGTACGCCCGCCGTTTTCGTTCCCTCCTGGACCAAGCCCGCCTGGTAGCATGACAAATCGGCCATCGGCTGCCAACTCAAGTAAGGATAGCTGCAGCCTTCTATAATCGACCACACATCGCCGAACTCCCAATGAAGGAAAGCCGTCTGCGTCCTCATCGTTTCCGTACCCAGCGGGCTTCCTTTTCCAGTATCCGTATGACCGGATACTTCTGAATCGTAATAGGCCGATTCATAGACGGTATTGTCCGAGCGGCCAACAAGACCTCCCGTCTCTTCATCCGCCCCCGCTGCCGCTAGTGTCGCTGCCGCGTATGCATGCGTGACCGATCCGTTCTCGCTCCAACCGACCAGCCCGCCGACGCCGCTTAGTCTGTTCAAGTAGTCGCGGTTGTCCGACTGCCCAATATGGAGGCTGCCTGCTGCATACGCGTCGTGAATGGTTGCACCGCTATTGATGCCGACAAGTCCGCCTGCCCCTGTGCCGTGTCTGACCTCCATCTCGATACGGGCGTAGGAACGCTCCAACTTGCCAAGCTGCGACGGTTGGAACCCTTGCAGATAGCCAACCAACCCCCCGATTCCGGTATAGTCTTCGTCATCGGTCACGATCTGGCCGACCGCATATGTATCCGTGATCGTCCCCGTCAGCATGCCTCCAACCAAACCGCCGATGTAACCCGTCACCGAAAGTTTGGTAGGGAAACTGTCCTGGATGGCGGACAAGCGAACATCCGCATCGGAACGAATTATCCCGGATTCATTGCCGTAACCGGCAAGCCCTCCAAACACGCTTGTTCCAGCAATGGAACCTTGAACGGAGCTGTCTTCAATCGTGGTCCGATTCAGCATGCCGACGAGGCCGCCAACGTAAAACACGCCTTCCAACTGAACATTAACCAGATGAATACGGCGTAACGCCGCGTCCTCTGTCATTCCGAACAAGCCCAGCCAGCCGCGGTCGCGTTGACCGATCAGATTGCGGATCATAAAACCGCCGCCATCGTAGGTTCCTGTAAACGGTTCGTAACGAACATAACCGTTCTCGATCATTCCTTCCCCGATTGGGTACCAGCCGTCTCCGTCCTGATAGCGGGTCCCGGCAAAATCGATGTCTGCGGTCTGGCGATAATGTGCGTCCATATAGTAGCGCACTTCGTTCAACCTATCCGGCGAATCGATCTGGTAAGGGTCTGCCGCTGTTCCGTTGCCGGCGAAAGGAGGCTTGACATCAAAGGGATCGCTCTCCAGCTCGTCCAATAGGGCGGCCTGAAACGTCAGGACGATATCGTCCCCGAGTCCTGCCAAGGCCAATGAATCAAACCGGGCGATTCCGTTCTCCGCGTATATCGTAGTATCTCCGACCAGTGTCGGCACCTTTGAACCGGTTGGCTTGATCTTGGCTGTCACCATAAGCCCGCTGGACACGGACAAGTTTCCATATGCATCCACAAGGGAAATAACAGGGCGGATCGCCCGTTTTCCTTCCACCGCTTTGCCGGACAACGGCTGTGTGGTGACAACTGCCCGGGCCGCTTCTCCTGCAATCGGGGTCACCGTAACCGTGACAGGTGCTGCGTAACTATCTGGTGTGGAGACTTGCAACGACTGCACTTCCGCACGATGAAGCGCGAGTGCGACACGCCCCACCCCTTCCGTGAACAAAACGGTAGAGGACCCGCTGGATTGTGGTATCGGAGTGGAGTCCCACTGGCCGAATGTTCCATCCGGTGCCGGTTGAAACCCGCTAATCCTGACGGTTTTCAGGCCTGAAAAACCGGAGTCGACCAATCCGTCCGATCGGATCACGGTTAGCAGAAGCGTCGTTACTTCCCCTGCGACCGGCGTCTCCTTCGAGAGAGCAGGAGTTATTGTATACGCAGACAAGACTATTTCTATCGGCACTTGAACGGTAAACCCGGCGTAGGACGCTTCCACCGTCGTTTGCCCCGTTCCTGCTGCTGTGATCAGACCCGTGCTGTTCACATTTGCTACAGGCGGATGCGAAGACGACCACTCTGCCGTTTGTGTCACATCGGTCACCGTACCGTCGCTCCAATGAGCGGTAAGTGTAACTTGCGCGGTCTCTCCGACGGTTTGCAAGTTTATCTGCAGCGGACTATAGGTCAATCCCGTTACCGTGGGTTCGGCCGGCGGAATCGTTACCTGCACCGGCACTTGAACGGTGAACCCGGCGTAGGACGCTTCCACCGTCGTTTGCCCCACTCCTGCTGCTGTGACCAGCCCCGTGCTGTTCACATTTGCTACAGGCGGATGCGAAGACGACCACTCTGCCGTTTGTGTCACATCGGTCACCGTACCGTCGCTCCAATGAGCGGTAAGTGTAACTTGCGCGGTCTCGCCGACGGTTTGCAAGTTTATCTGCAGCGGACTATAGGTCAATCCCGTTACCGTGGATTCGGCCGGCGGAATCGTTACCTGCACCGGCACTTGAACGGCGAACCCGGCGTAGGACGCTTCCACCGTCGTTTGCCCCGTTCCTGCTGCCGTGATCAGACCCGTGCTGTTCACATTTGCTACAGGCGGACGCGAAGACGACCACTCTGCCGTTTGTGTCACATCGGTCGCTGTACCGTCGCTCCAGTGTGCGGTAAGGATAACTTGCGCGGTCTCGCCGACGGTTTGCAAGTTTACTATCAGCGGGTCAGCAGCGAGCTTCGTTACGCTGGACTCCGTGTCCGGTTCTTCGTCACTAGGTGATGAAGGCAAGGACTCTCCGCCCCAATGCGTACACAAGCTGTGGTACACCGATCGTCCGCAGCTCACCCTCACGGGCGTACGTTCAAAACGAACCCTGTTCGCATATAGCTCCACCGTTATCCATTCGCCCTGCCCGATCAATCCCGCTGCGGCGCGGACAACAGCCTGTTCCACGGTGGTCCCCTCATCCAGTTCAAACTGTCCATCTTGCGCGCCGCTTCTAATATCGAGCTGACGGACCGTGCCGTTTTGCAGCAGCAGGACAACGCCCGGCGAAAGCACGTCGACATTGTCAAACCGGCCCGACAGCCAAAGCTTGATTGCCGCAGAGGAGGCTGCGTCCCCACCCACATCGATTCGTCTAAATCCGTCTGTTACGTCCGTTTCTTCGACCAATCGTGCCGATGTGTTCACCATCGTCGACGCTACGGTTGTTCGGCCGGATGCCACCACGCGAACCGGATCGCCGGTTTTCTCAATAAGAAGCGCTGCAATCGTGCTGTCGCGGAGATGAATGCTGTTCTCGCCGCCTCCCTGTACATGCACGTACCCGTCTACCTGAACATGATCCAGGACCGCTTCCCCTTCGCCAACCTGGTCGGTAACGATCACATTTCCTGTGAAGCGTATATTTTGCAGCGTGACACCTGCCGTGTCGATGATGACATCCCCCGCCACATCCATCGATCCTGTCCGCGGGCCGTAAGTGCCGCCCTTGATATAGCGGATAGGCTCGCCGGACAGAGCTTGCTGCAAACGATTCAGCAAGGTTACCGCTTCCGCACGTGTCAGCAGTTGTTCGCCGCGAAAGCTGCCGTCCTCGTAGCCGTGCATCCAGCCTGCTGCGGCGCTGGCGCCAACTGCGCCTTTGCTCCATTCCGGAATCGGGTCGTGGAAACGCCCGGCTGCATGCGCATCTTCGTCGCGTTGTGTCAAACGCACCAGCAGGACGGCTGCCTCCTGCCGCGTAACCGGACGATCCGGGCGAATGGAGCCGTCCTCATAACCGTTCATATACCCCGCAGCGGCAACAGCCTGCATCGCTTCGGCGTACCAGGCATGCGGCTGCCAATCCGAAAATGTCGGAGAGGGTGATCCGGAGACTGGCATCCGGGATTCAAATATTCGGAATAAAAAGGATGCCATCTCTGCTCGCGAAACGGTGCGGTCCGGTTGAAACGTGCCATCCGGATAACCGTCTGCGTAACCGTTCGACATCCATTTCCGAATGTCGGGCGCGGCCCAGTGATGTTCAACATCCTCGTATGCCTGTGCAACGAGCGAAGGCCCGATCATCAAACACAGGAACATACACAGGCCTACTACGATGCCGTACCGACCAGCCCCCCTTTTGTGCTGCGTTTCCGCCATTTGTTCTACTCCTTATGCGATTTTTGGTAGTTCCCTTTAAAAGTAGCCCTTTGTATCAATAAAAAAAAGCCCCAAAAACTATAGACAAATGCACGAAATCCAGGGATGGATTCAACATTTGTCTATCATTTTAAGGACATTTTGGATGATTATTGGGGTTTAAGCCATCCTTTTCGGTAGGCTTGCAGAACGGCGTCTTTCCGTTTGTTGACGTTCAGTTTGGCAAATAAACGCTGCACATACGTATGTACCGTGCCTGTACTGATCCCCATAGAGGCCGCAATTTCTTTGTTGGTATTGCTTATCGATAAGCCCAGCAGCACTTGCATTTCCTTTTTGCTGAGCGGATTGTCCTCGTTGGCGTCGGCGTTCTCCGGCATTAACTGCTGTCCCTCAAACGCGAACAAAATCTGATTCACGTAACGAAGGGACACGTGGCGTTCCTTCAGACGGTAGGACTGCCGCAAGTCGCGGTAATGGAGAACGATCCGCCGGACCGTCTCGCCTTCCCCCACATAGGCTCGGATATACCCGTCGGCTGCCGACAGCAGCAGCGCCTTCCCGAGCGTCCGAGCAGCCAGACTGTGCTTCCCCTGCTTTTCATACAAGATGGCATGAAGGATATAGACTTCAATCTGTTCGGCGAGCTGCTGTTGCTCGGCGCACCGCTTTTGCAGCTTTTTCAGCAGCGTATGCGCTTCCGCATAGGCGCCGACCGCTATTTTCGCGCGTGCCAGCACGATCATGCACAGCAGCGTATTGGTAACGCTGCTTTCATGGGGCGTAGACGTCCGATGGGCGGCGATGTACTTCTCACCAGCAGCAGCGCCGTCAATGCCGGACAGCAGTTGAAATTTGAAATCCCAGGCGTCCAGTACCGGGGCCCAGTAGGCCGTTTCTTTGGCATTAAGCCTCGACCGCACCTCAGACACATAACGCCGTGCATTATCGCGGTCATTACAGCCGATGGCGAGGAGGCCTTGCAAAATGGCTGCCGGCACGAAAAGCGCCGCCGCCTGCAACTCGTCCCCGACGGTGCGGGCCAGCGTAACATACGTCTTGGCATCACGAAGCCGGTTCCACTCGTACAGCAGTTCCGCATAGCCGATCGCATAGTAGGCGGCGTTGTAGGAACGGACATCGCGCCATCGCTTGGCGATCGGTTCGAAGCAGCGCTGCGCCTCCCGCAGCCGGCCCAGGACACCGGGGAAACTGCGCAAGCGCGAATAATGGTGGACGCTATAATCGATATAAGCGAAAATCTCATCGTGCGCGGGATAGCCCCGTTCCAGGTACAACTCCAGATACGATGCGAGACCGTCGAAATCATGCTGAAACATGCAGACATAAGCGCGCATCACTACGATTACGCGAAGCAAATAATCGCGCCCTTCCAGCGGCAGCTCACCCGGTTGGAGCGTCAATTGGCGCTCGATCGCCTCCAACTGGGCGAACGACCGGGTGGCGGGCTGCTCCGGGACGATAAAAAACAAATAGGACACATACAGTTTCGGCCGCCTCTGGATCATTTCTTCCGGAATGATCTCAAAAAAGCGGCGCAGCGCCCAGGCTTCCGTCAAGATGAACTGGTTGAACAACCTTTCGAGCAGCCGGCCGGCGTCCTCGTAATGACTGCCTGCCATATAATGCTCCATTGCTTCCATCGGATAGCCGTTGCTTTCCAGCCAGCGCCCTGTTTTCCATTGCAGCGACTGCCACATAACGGGATCTTCGCGAAGCAGCCTGTTCCGCAGCATCTGCGCAATTAGAGGGTGGTACCGGTACCAGATACGATCTCCATCCTGCAGACGATGAAAAAATACGGTCTCCTTCCCGAGGAAAGCGAACATCCGCTCCGGCTCGGGATGGCCGGTCAGCTCGCTGCATAACGGGGCCTGAATACGCTCGGGAAGCGACGTTCGCAGCAAAAAGCGGATCGTTTCCTCCGGGAGCTGATCCAGCAGCATTCCCATCAGTCGCTCTCCGGTCAGCGCTTGCCGTTCCGCCGCAAGTCCGGACTCGTCCGGTTCCGTGCGATCCGCTGTCTCTCCCCCGCGAATTGTCGCTTCCAGCATACGCATCCCGAGTGCCCAGCCTTCCGTCTGCTGCTGCCAATACCGCAGTTGGTCCGCAGATAGCGGCCCCGTCTCCGTTTGCCGAAAAAAGCGGCGTGTTTCCGCTTCCGTAAAGGCAAGGTCGTGCCAGCCAATGCGATTCATCGAGCGCTTCGACACATCGAGCGGCGCCTCCGTACGGCTGAGGACCACCAGATAGACGTGATCCGGCATCGTGCGTATCCAAGCAGAGAGCATATCGTGTATATCCGGCATATGAATGACATGGTAGTCGTCAAGGACGATAACGATCGGTTGCGACAAGCGGGCACACGCTTCGCTCAAATCGGTCAATGCCCGTCCCGGCTGCTGCATGTACAACTCGATAAACCGGTTCGTCAGGTCATCCTTCATATCCGGGAACGCATGATGAATAGCCGCGATCACATGGAGCCAAAACCGCAGCAAATGGTTGTCTGCTTCATCGAGCACGATCGTGGCGACCGGAAGCGCCGTTTGCTTCATCCAGCCGCTCACGAGCGTGGTTTTGCCGGAACCGGGAGGGGCGACAATCCAGGTCAGCCGCCGCCTGCCGATGCTTTGCAGCTTCATATCCAGGCGCGGCCGCTTGACATATCCGACGGGCACGGAAGGAAACTGGAATTTGGACGGCACAATCATAAATTCCAGCCAATGCCGCCGGGCCCCGTGACCGTCTTCCCTATGATTCTGATGTGACACCCTGCTCACTTCCCCCGCACCTCTTTTATTTCCTACAGTCTACTGTACGGTGCGGGTCACGTAAAGACCAAAATCGTTCATCCCGATCGCTCACAACGGCTCGGTTTGCAGCGTACCGGTATCGGTTACGGTCACGGCATACCGACTGCCCGCAGGCGATCGGAGCACCAGCCGCTCTTCTCCGATCCGGCCAAACGGCTCCCACACGCCGGGCGTTCCGCCGGCTACACATACCCAGCCGACGTAATCCGAAGAACTCGTGTCCGTCTTATACACTAGCGATCCCCGTACCCAATCCCCGGCCGCAGGCACGCTGTCGGCCCAGCTGACCGTCGCGCCCTTGGCCAGCCCTTCCGGAGTCATCAACCGCCGCGCATACCCGGCATTGCCTACCGGTTCGCCGGCACCGGAGAACACATTGTCCGGAGTAATGCGCACGTCCGATCCGCTCGCCTCCACGGCCAGGAAAATGCACTGCCTGGCTGCTTCGATCGAATTGCCGCTCACGATCGTGTCGGTGACTGCCGTGTCGAACCGGATGCCGTAATCGGCGCCTACGAGGACATTGTGCGAGATCACATTGCCCGAGGACGGTTCGGGACCTGCAAACCGGATGGCGCCGTAGCCGGAATATACATGCTTGATCGTATTGCCGCACATCAGGACGCGGTTGCAATTTCGCACGGACATAGCGACAGCCCGATTCACTTCAATCGTATTGTGGCAGATGACCGGAGCTTCGGCATTGGCGATGTTCCATCCGGAGGCGCCTGTCCCCGCATCGCGATTGCCGCGAATCTCCAGCCCCTTTTGGACCCGTCCGGTCGTGAACATCCTCGCATCCCCCACCGAGCCGTAGAAGATGTTGTCGGTGATGCTGACATCTTCGGTACTGCCGATCTCCCCGGCATTGCAGCGGAAAAAATAGCGGGCCTGTCCTTGATTGCCGCGAATCGTCATCCGTTTGTTCTTGAATGCGGCGTTCGGATTATACGAATTAATAAATACCCCAACGGTATCGTATACGTTGTTTTCGATCCAGACGTCCTCCACAATATCCGAACCCGAAGAAGTGTGATTCGGCTCGATATCGATCGTCGCCACGTAGTCAAACCCGTCCAGCATCACATTGTCCCGCACCCAGACCCGCCGTGCGGATACGATCGCTATCGCGCATCGCCTCGGATCGATCAGCATATTGCTGTACACATGCACGTCTTCGCACGGACCCAGATAGTCCGACCCGAAATAGACGCAGTCCCCGTAGGCCGAATTGAACCGGTTATGATGAATGTAAACATGCTGGGAATCGGTGACGCGCAGCAAGTGCGACTGCTCCCCCGCCGTACCGCCTGTATATTGGCCGTTCAGATGAAGGCCGGAGACATGCAGCCCGCTGCCTTTGTAAGAGACGATCGCCAGCATACGCTTCTCCGCCGTGCCGTCCGTACCCACCATGCGGATTTCCGGCATGCCGATGCCGTAGACCGAATTGCGGATCACAATCGTCCCGCTGACTTTGTAAAAGGCGTCCGTTTTCGGCACGATCAGCGTTTGACCGGTTAATGCGGCATTGCGGAACGCCGCCGTATCGTCCGTCACTCCGTCGCCCGCCGCTCCAAAATCCGCTACACTGACCGCTCCCGCTGCGCGCAGCAGGCATTCTTCCTCCGGACCGCCGCCGTACACGCTATGCCGTACCGTCCCGCCGATGCCTTGCCCCCGCACTGCCAACGATCCCGCAAACATCGAGATTCCGGCGACTCCCATCGACAACAACATTTTTCTTCTGCTTACAGGCAGCATCTCCGGCGCTTGATCGTGCGTCTTCATACGATTCCTCCTTGGTATGGAGCAGCTATTTTTTCAATTCCGCTTCAATATCCCGATTGGTTAATTCCTCCGCTTCCCGCATAATCGTGTTGATGTCCGACTGGCCGGCATTCAGCTTTTTCACCGCTTCGTTTAAATGCCTCGAGGCAATCGCGTCATAAGGGGTAGGCGTGAACGGAGGCGCAAACGCGCTTTTGAATACGACACTGATGTTTTTGCCCTGCATCGATTTCATATTCACGCCGTACCGGTTGCGAATCGCTTCGTCGCGAAGAGACGTAAATCTGCCGTGCTCGGTAATCAGGTTCTGGATCTCATTGCTGGTCAGCAGCTTGATGACCTCGAACGCCTCATCCTTCTTTTTCGTCGACGCGGACACGAGAAGGAAGTGCCCTGACGAAGCCAGGCTCCGGTTCGGATATTCCTTAAAGCTGGGGAATTGCGTAATGTCCCAGTTGAAATTGTTCGGCGTGCCGTGCAGCTTCTCCAGCGCCGCGAACCGGGCGTCGTAGCTGGGCAGCATCGCCAGTGTCTGATTCACCAGGAAATCGTCAAGCACTTGGTTCTGGTTGCCCGGAATTTCGTTGGCAGCCTTGATCACATCAAATACCCGTCTCCAGCCGTCGGAAGCAATCATCGCTTTATTCGTCTTCAGATCGACCCGGGGCAGCGTTAGCTGCGTGCTCAAGTCCGTAATACCCGGAAGCATGATGCCTTTAAAGGTGACGCCTCCGACGGTGCGGGAGAAGGAACGCGCCATCGCGATCGTTTCCTCCCAGGTCATGCCTTCCTTCGGATAGCTGACGCCGAACTGGTCGAACAAGTCTTTGTTGTAGAAAAAGGCCAGAAAGTTGAGCGAAAACGGAATCCCGTAATATTTGCCGTCGCCGTACACGCGCGAAGTCTCCAGAGCCGCCGCGTCAAACCGGTTCATATCGAGCTTGTGGGTTTGGATCAACGCGCTCAGATCGAGCACAGTCCCGAGATCCCGATGCGCCTTGATCCGCGGATAGGTGGTAAACACAAAGTCCGGGAAGTCGCCTCGGGCCAGCATACTCTCGATACTCGCCTCTCCTTTTCCGAGCCGGACCATTTCCACCGTAATGTGGGGAAATTTCGCTTTTACCGGCGCGGCGATCAGATTGGCAAACTCGTCATCGGAGATGGTTGCTCCATCCTGCAGCATTCTCAGAGTAATGTTTTCTTTCGGTTTTTCCGGTACGTTCGTTCCGCCTTCCGGCGTTTCCGGTTGTCCGGTTGTGCTTCCGCCCGCGCTTCCCCCGCATGCACTGACGAGCATCGCAGTCGCGAGACAAACTGCTGCCGCCGTACTTCGCATCCCTCTGATCATCCTGTCAAACCCCCTTGTTTATTAGGGTCGATCCCATGTTTATCAAAGCGGTTACGCTCCGCTTCTGCGGATCGAGGTCCCCATTCCCCATTCACCGGTGGTCTCCGCATGTTCATTTCGTTAGCCGTTGTTCGTTCTTTCCCTGTATCGCAAAGCCGGTCTGACTCGCGGTCTGGATGACGCAGTTACGGATCAGATCAATATGAAAGCGCTGTCAAAAATGTGCCGGAAGGCAGCCGAAGGCAATAACTGCTCTCCCACTGTCTCTCCGTATACGACGGAAGCGAAGGTACCGCCGATACTGCCGCGCAGCGGCCACAACTAGGCTGGAAGCATGCAGCTTCCTGCGGTAGCCCAAACCTCGCTCCACCGTCATACGCGGCACACCCTCCATACTCCCGTTGCCTATCTAACCGTCTAGCTTTAACTCGGGTTTGTTCCCTGTCATTGCCGAATAGAACGGGCGTTCCATCTCCGGTCTGAACGGAATTGCCGACTCTCGAGGCACCAGTACCGCCCCGATCATCTCCTCCACTAGTTCACGCTCCTCGCCTGGCTCCGGCTCAGCGGTCATAATGTCCCACGCCTTGACGGCCAGCTCCGGAATGGACGGGCCAACTGTCGTGAAAGCGATTTCAAATGCGCTCATCTCCGGCGTGTCGTCGTAGACAACGACCGAAACATCATCCGGGACGCGTACACGGATGGGCCGCAGCGCGCGCATCAACCGAAACAGACAATGCTGAGAATCGACGACAATCGCGCTAGGTCGATCAGGCTTCTGGAAAACCGCGTGCACATCATCTTCAAACGTAGTTCCGAAATAATCGAAAAAGTGCTCCGGCGTATAGTCCGCCTTGCATTCGGCAATCCCTTGCAAAAAACCGTACATTTTTTGCTTGTTTTTCTGCCCTCCCGCGTAGGCCAACTGCCGGTGGCCCAATGCCGACAAGTGACGCACCGCTTGCAGCAGCGCTCCGCTGCGGTCGACCGCCAGCCAA
The DNA here is from genome assembly GCF_036577605.1 of Paenibacillus sp. GYB004. Lineage (NCBI taxonomy): Bacteria > Bacillati > Bacillota > Bacilli > Caryophanales > Paenibacillaceae > Paenibacillus > Paenibacillus sp. GYB004. The sequence continues at coordinate 94,061 of NZ_JARBDB010000073.1, read as the reverse complement.
TCCACCCCCTCCGATTTGTTGTACCCGCCCAGCGCCAGCACTCGCCCCGGGAACCGCTGACGCTCCACTGCAAATGACGCAGGCAGCGTCGAATACGCATCCCAAAACATCACATGATCGACGCCAAACTGCCGGAACGCTTGCAGCGAGTCCGTCAGGCCGTCCATAATCTGCATCACCCGGTAGCCCCGTTTAATCCCTTCCAGCTGAAGCTGCAGGTTCATGTTGTAAAAGAACAGCCCTTCCCGCGGCGGCCAGATTAATCCGACGAAGTTGGTCTTTTGCCTCACCAGCTTTTTGGCCGCCAAATTCGGTACGTAATTCATTTGCTTTGCAATCGTGTGTATTTTCTCCCGCATTGCTGTGCTGACGCGCAAGTCGTCCCTGAGCGCCCGTGAAACCGTTGAATGATTAACACCTGCTGCTTTAGCAATATCTTTGATTGTAATCATGATTGTAAGCCTACCCTTCAGATCTGAATTCAGAATAACAAACGTGTGCACAAATTTCAATCCTTTATTTGGTTTGCCCGCAGATTTTTTTTCTGCTTTTCCCATACTCTCATTTTGCACAATATTTCCTTTTTGCTCAAGCCCGGCAATCCAGATGCGGTCACCAATGCTTTCCGGTTAGTGATATTCCATTTTTTGTAACAAAAATAAAAAGCAGCCGCCTCTGGGGGCAACTGCTTCAAATTCGGTGTTAATCATCTAGTCCCTTCCCGCTGAGAATATGCGGTAAATATTTTTCAACCCTGGACTCACGAGTTTTGGATTGCTTGGGTGCGGAAAAATATAGAATGTATGCTCGCTGCCTTCCTGGCGTCAATGCTTCGAAACTAGTTTTCAGGTCAGGAATTTCGACGAATTTATTTTGCAATTCTTCCGGAATGACGTAGTCCGTATTTTTGTTATAATTCACTTGCAAACCGGCTTTTTCGACTGCGATCGCTTCGTCGACATAAGATTTGAGGATAAGCTGCATTTCTTCTATTTGTTGCAGGCTGGTGAACCGGATCTGGCGCGCGGCTTGTACATTTTTCGTTTGTTGGACAAGTATTCCGTGAGGATCTTTTAATAAGGCGCCTTTGTGAAACAGAAGCGCGCAGTACTCTTTAAACCCATGGATTAATACGATGTTTTTGTTCTGATACGTATAACAAGGATGCATCCATTTAAACTCTTCGGTCAGCTCGCAGTCAAGTACGATTTCTCTCAACATCTCGAACTCTTCTTTCCAGTTTTTAGCCTTGCTAAAAAATGGATCAATCTTATGATTTCTCGTACCTTGTATCATCCATGTATACCCCTTTCCGTTAAACATTGTGGCGACTTCCCAATCAGACACCATTCGGTGACTATTTCGATTATATGACACCTTTTGGTGTCTTGTAAACAACATTTTTACTTTGCTTGATGCAACCGGCGACTCTGTCTGCGTTAGGTGATGACACACTTCTCGCGAGCGGCAGTACGCTCCCGAACGACGAATAGCCTCACCCGCTAGCTGCGGGCGAAGCTCGTCAGACGGTGGCGATCAGTCAACTTCGGTCTGTACGTCATTACATACGTCGCGATTAATCCCCTATTGCTTCCTGTCATTTATTTCGTATTACTGGAAATCTCAAAACCGTCTTCATTTTTGACAGATCCGATCTGCGCGGGTCGGATAAATAAATTTCCCTGTGGGTTTTATCGGAACGCACATATCCTTGTTCCCTGCAGTAGGATTCCATTCTCGAAAAGCTTTCCGGTTCGCTGTCGAAACTTCCGATATGCATCATTTGGCAGCATAATCCATCGGTCATCGTAGCGAAAATGAGCTGATCAAGATAAGGATTCGGCTTTTTCTTTTTCGTTTGTTCGACAAATGCAAGGAATAACGCACTTGTTAGAAAGTCGGGTTGGCGTATCATAAGGGTGTATTTCAAATTGCTCTTATTCGTGGGCGGCTTTGACTTGTCGATCAAGTCCCATATTCCTTCAAGCGGAAAAACGGTGTATTCATAATAACCGGCGGGCATGTTTTTATGTTTGTATGACATTTTCACCGCGTAGCTCAAGCTGTACAAGGCTTCTGTCGCCCGGGCAAACTCCTCTCCGTTCGGATCGCCTTCGCCGCTAATCCTGATAAACGGCATCTCGCCGATATCCATAATAACCGGGTTGTTTCCCGGTACATAGATGGATTTGTAGTCTTTTTTATAATCTATTTTTTTGCTAATGGCGATCACTCCTCTTACACGTTTGACACTACTATACACTAGTAAATACGACAACAGCATGTCATATTTTATCCTATAGTTTTGATAGGTGGCTCAGTGCCGGATCGTGCGCACCACAAAGAAGCAGGCCGCCCGACACCGCCGGCAGCCTGCTTTCCTTATGATGATCTCTAACAATCAGATCGCCTTATCGCCCAGCCAGCGCTCCATCTCCTCGGCATCAAAAGGAGGATAGATGTCCGGATGCAGCATATGGCCCAGTTTGCTCAAGCCCGCTACAAGCAGCGGCGACGGCCGGCAATACAGCGATTCCTCCATGACGCGAATCCGTCCTTCGGTGACGGCCCGCAGTCCTTCGGAGCCGGGACGGTTGCGGACGATCTCCGGCTTGACCTGCTGTTCTCTGACGCCGACCCAGGCGAGTAAAATATAGTCCGGGTCGCGGCGCAAAACGTCGTCCCAATCGGTCTTGACCTTGGCCGCGGGCTCATCGGCGAATACGTTGACGGCGCCGGCCAGCTCGCTGATGCCGGTCAGCCAGTTGCCGCCGGCAGGCGTGAACACCGGCTTGGGCCACCATTCCCAATAAAGGGAGGGCTTGTCGATACAGCGCCGGCTCAATTCCGCATAATAAGCGAGGCGGTCCTCGTATTTGTTCCGGGCCGCTCTGGCCCGATCCGGCTCGTCCAGTGCCTCGCCTAGGGCGGTCAGGCATTCGGCGATATCCGTCAGCGTTTTGGGATTAAGCGTAATATACGGCAGGCCCCGTTCCTCCAGGGCGGCGATGTTCTTCTCCATGCCGGGTACCGTCAGCGATGCGAGCACCAGATCGGGACGCAGCGCCTCCACCGCATCCATATCAATGTTCAAATCCGAGCCGAGCTTCGGCAGCCCGTTCGTGCTGGATGGCCAGTCTGTATATTTATCGACCCCGACGATATGGCGGTCGAGCCCCATAAAACCTAGCAATTCCGAATTGCTAGGACTGATCGATACGATTCTCATAGCATGACACTCCCTTCGGCTTCCTTAACGCGAGTGGCTGTCTCTTATTGGATCAGATCGGGATAGATGCCTTTTGCAATCGTCCGCAAGCCATCCACAATGCGGGGACCCGGGCGGTTCAGCGTATCCTGATCGACGCCGACGAGCTGGTTGTTTTTGACGGCATCGATTTTATCCCATCCGTTGCGTCCTTTGATGATTTGGTCAAGCGTAAGACCCGCTTTATCTTTGGTGCCGGTCGTATAGAAAATGACGGCAGGGTTGTCCTGGATAATTTTCTCTTCGTTGATCTTGTTGTAGCCTTTCGTATCCGCAGCGATATTAATGCCGCCGGCCAGCGTCAGCACCTCGTCCATAAACTCGCCCTTGCCGACCGTCCAGCCCGGCGAAAACTCGATGTATACTTTTTTCTTCTGGTCCGGCTTGACGGTGCCGACGGCGGTTTTGATGCTGTCGATGTCCTTCTTCATCTTGTCGGCCAGTTCTTTGGCTTCCTTATTCTTATCGGTTAATTGTCCGATGATCAAGACGTTGGCGATAATATCGTCGATCGATTTCGGTTCGAATTTGTACAGCGGCAGGTTCAGCGAGCGCAGCTTGCCCAGCGCGTCGTCCTTGATGGAAATGCCGGTAATGACCAGGTCGGCATTGGCCGCCAGCACCGCTTCCACGTTCGGAGCGGAAACTCCGCCCAGCTTCGGCTTCGACTTCGCCGCTTCCGGGTAGTTATCGAAATCCGTTACGCCGACGATCCGGTCGCCCAGTCCGAGCGCGAACAAAATTTCCGTTTCGGCCGTGGAGGTGGAAGCGATGCGTTGAGGCGCTTTTTGCAGCGTTATTTCGGTCCCGGTCGTATCTTTCAAGATAAGCGGGTATTTAGTGGCGGTGACAGCGGCATCTGTTTGTTTGGGTGCCGCCGTCTCTCCCGCTGGGGACGCCCCGTTTTTCACAACAGATTCTTCCCCGCTCCTCGCCCCGCAAGCAGCGATCGAGAAGCTAAGAAGGATAACGAGTAATAGTGCGGTAATCTTGTTCATGAAGCGTTTCGTTCCTCTCCGGTTTGAAATTGTAGAGAACGGCTTGAGGGTGCTGAAATCCCGTATCTACCGTCCGGCGCAACATCAAAAACCCCGTTCCGGAGGAAGGGGCAGCTCATCAAGGATTTGCCAGGCACGGCGCAACGGCGAAATACCGCCATGACGCCAAAAAAACGGCGCTGCAGCGCGTCGCGCCCGTCACCGGTCCGCTCACGCGCATGGCTGCAACCATGCTGGTAAAGATCAAATCGCTGAATAGCCCAATCCTTTTCCGCGAAGGATGTCGTTGGCTGAAGCGCAGATAGGCAGGTTTCCTGGCTCTCGGGCATTGCGAGTTCCCCGCCTTCCCATCCCTCGTAAGGAACAGTGGCTTGTGGAGTTCTCCCCGATACACAGTGGCGGGACCGCGCCGGATTCGCACCGGCTTCCCTTTTAACCCGGCATCCGGTCGTCTTGCACCGAACACTGGGCACCTACTGGCTGATACAGTTCTTTCACTAGAGTCAAGCTCATTTCACTCTGGCGATTATACCATAGCATGGGCTGGGATGCTATGCTTGTTTCAATTTGATCACTCGGCCGGTGGAAGGACCACGTCCAATGAAGATAGGATCGCTTTATAATCGTGTCCCGTTCGTTTTCGAAGAACCATGCACGGGTACCTCTCAAATGCATTGGGCATAAACTGAGCTATGTCATTGTGGAGAGGATGTTTACCTTGTTTCCTTATCGACCGGAAATTCATCAATTTCCCTATTCCGATTATTGGTTTCGTCCCCGCGGACATTATAGTTCCCCCTATTCCGAAGGCGGATTGCACTGGAGGCGTCGCGCTTTAGAATCGGACGAAAGCTGGCGGATGTCCAACCAGCAGCGGCTTACTTTCGTGCTTGTGCATGGCTCTTGGGCTGACGCTCACTTTTGGGACGGCGTAGCTGCGGCGCTGCGCAGTCAAGGGCATGACGTCCATACGCCGGAGTACGCGGGTCACGGCACAGATCCGAACAAACATGTCTCGCATGCGATGATCACGAAGTCCGTCGTCGCCTTTATCATGAGGCTCAACCTGCGCGATATCGTTCTCGTTGGGCACAGCTTCGGCGGATCGGTCATCCAGAAGGCGGCCGAGCAGATACCGGACCGCATCAAACGTCTCGTGTTCTGGGACGCGTTCGTCCTGAAAGACGGCGAGTCGGTTGCCGACGAGCTGCCGCCTCAGACAAGGCAAAGCTTCGAGCAGCTCAGAGCCGGATCGGAGGACGATACGATCCCGCTTCCGTTTCCGCTGTTTCGGGAGTTGTTCGTCAATACGGCAACCTTGGAGCAAGCCAAACAGTTTTACACAAGTGTCCGTCCGGAGCCGGCGAAGCCGCTATTCGAGAAACTGGATCTACAAGTGTTCTATACGCTGCCTACGCCCAAAAGCTATGTCTATTTCTACCAAGACAACGTGCTGCCGCAAGGAGAAGGCTTCGGCTGGAATCCGCATATGTCCGCACGGCTAGGTTTGTTCCGCCTGATCGTCGGCGATGGGGACCACTTTACGGATACGCGCACAAGGCCGGCCATGGTGGCGCAGAAGCTTTATGAGGCGGGCCGGGACTGATCGGGGACCGTAATGTACCCAAAAAGTTACTGTGGAGGAGTCTGGACCAGGTTGTCTGAACTAATGAACGGTTGCCTTTTCAAAATACGAGAGGGTCTACCAGCTCATTCCAGTGCACCAACGGTCGGCCCGTATGGTCTACGGCCATCGTACCCGTATACACCCGGTCCTTGTGCTGACAGCCCTCCGTCATCAGATGCTGCCAGACCGCTTGCAGAAATACAGAGGTCAGGAGTGGCGGCACTTCGTTCATGTTCTGCCACTTCGGCTGCCCCTCCTCGGATGTTGTCAGTTCCGTCCGCATCACTTCTCCGGTATAGACATACTGCACCCGGATTTCCGCTTCCTTTTGCCGCATCAGTATGTAACGGAGACGCATCTGACGGATTTCTTCGCGCCTCAGTCCCGTTTCTTCTTCAATTTCCCGAAAACAGGCCGCAAGCGGATCATTCAGTTCTTCCGGCTCCATATGACCGCCGATTGCAGCGTAAAACGGTTCAGACCGGCCTTGCCACTTGGAGGCCGGCTTATTCATCAACAAGACTTGATCGCCCCTGAACAGAAAGGCGGAGGCCAACTGTCTCAACTTCATTTCCACTTCAAATCCCTCTCCTGTCTGGATTATAGTCATTTCTGGTTTTTAGTCCCATTCTAGTATTCATGTCAAAATAATGGAGAAAGTTTACTGGATTAACGGGCTGCCAAATTAGGCCGAATTCGGCTTGCTTCTGAACTCGACCTGATTGATTCGCCGGAGCAGGCAAATGAATTCACCTGACCTCCATCCTATATGTACGATCCCTGATATAGTTGAATAATCCTCGGGTACTTCTTTTCGTAAATAAGATCGTGCTAGCGTTGTTTAGTTTTACGTCCTTTCGTTCTAGTTTCAGCCGACCCGCCGACTGATTCCATATTCCATTCGTCGTAATGAGCTTTACAGACACCCATTCCGTAAACAGACTCTTCGCACTTCCACGCCGCGCAAGTTATTTTTTTCATTTCGGACTTATCTTCCTGAATGTTATCTTCTTTCATTATGATTGCCTCCTCTTCCTTATCGGAGTAATTCCTGCCATGCTTTCATTTAATCCTAAATTGGAACCACTGATCCTATAATCATCCAGTAGTTCTAGTGGTACTTGAAGTATAACATCATTTTCCGAATCTTCGTCCCTTATACACCTAGCCAGATAGTGTTTAGCAATGAAGAATTGTTTCATCACTGGCAGCGCAACTAGTCCCTGGTCATGCGCAAAATGATGCTCTCGCTCCTGTCCTTTCCGCGCCTGGACTTTTGCTAAACAGAATGGACATGTATAGACTTGAGAGCGACTTTAATCGATCACGAATATGCCGCAGGACACCCTTTTCGTCTCTTGCAAAAGCTAGAGTAACCGACAAAAATAGCCCCCCTCTGTTGAATGCTGCCTAAGACTTTATTTTTTTCTCGCGATTTGGTCCCGCAGGGCTCTGGCCCGTTGCCATAAGTGCCCCCATTCACTCAAAATCGACTCGTATTCTTGCCGTTCTTCTTCGGTTAATCGCTCCTCTGGCCTTTCCGGAGGTGTGTATGGATATTGCTGCAAATACCGAACTATAGTTATAACCCTTGTCTCTGCATCAGCAGGATAATTCTGCCTCAACCAAGACTCCCAAGGTTTCTTCCCTCTCCGATCATTGCAATCGTGGCAAGCCGGAACCACATTTCCGATCAAATAGTCACCGTTTAGAGAAGCTGGAATCAGATGGTCCGGAACCAATCCGTTACGAGTGTCACCCGTATCTGCTATCCCACAATATGCGCAGTGATGCTCAAAAATCTCTTTAATACTTGACCAGTCTGTCGGAGACAATTCGTGTGTCGTAATTAGTTCCCTCATACCTCGCACAACTTGGTAGTTCATCCTGGAAAACATTCGGTTGCCCATCGACTTCTCTTTGCGGGCAGGGTTCACAATCTCTGCTCCCGTGTTTATCTCACTATTTGTAGCTCGTCTTTTTTTGTACTTGGAGACAACGTTATACACGAATTGATACTTAATACCCATTCGTCTTGCAATCTCTGCAACCGACACCCTCATGTCATACAGCTGACGTATTTCTGCAGATTTAGAAACTTCCTCTTTCATACCCCTCACCTCGCTCAGATGGAATATTGCCTATCATAACTTATTTCTCGATCTCATGTAAGTTTGGGGATTGTCTTGGTCAGCACCAGTCGTCCGCTGTTCGAAGAAAATAAAGTTGTAGACTGGAAAAACAAAGTATTAGACTAGGAAAAAATAGTATTAGACTGAGAAAAGCATCTGACCTCTCACGGTTGTGCTGCGGTCAAGAAAGGATAAAAAATCGTCAGGTAAATTTGCCTGGTGGTCCTTCGTGTGAGGGAAGGAGAAATCCGGCAGATGCGATTGTGATCAAAAACCACCCATGACGCACGTGCGTCATGGGTGGTTTTTGATCATTTTCATAAGTTCAGGAGGTGGCCGTGGTGCAATAGCGATGTTTTCAATCATTTCGGTGGACAGAGTATTTCGTGAAATTGACCAGCATGACCCTGGAACGGCCATTCTTCGTATCCATTTCCGAACCGGACTTACTTGACCGGCCCCATCCAGGTTGTAATCGTCTTCTTCTGGTGCGGCAACGGCGGTTTCAACTTCCCGTTATCGATCAAATGCTTCAAAATATAAGCGATCAGCCGGCCTCCGCCGGTATTGCCTCTCACCATGTAAGCAAGCTGCGGCTCCAAATGCTTCGGCTGATTTTGAAGGAACAACTTGAGCATTTTATCGTAGAGCTTGCCGACAGCAGGCGCATACAGGGATGACAAATCCGGCATTGCCTTGTTCAACCGATCCAGCGTTTGCGGAGAGTCGATCCAAACCGCATTGAACTTGTACCCCTCCTCCGTCTTGCGGATGTACCCCTTCTCCAGCAGGAACGAATATTGCTCGCTGTTCCCTTCGTTGTCGGGCAGTTCCCCTTGTTGGAACGCATGGCAAACCTCGACATTCCGGTATTCCAGGAAACGCCAATCCACCTGGCGGTCGCTCCAGCACGTATTGAATTGCCACAAGTATAAGGGACTGTCTTCGACGTAGCGGAGACTCGGACCAAAGGTGACATAACTACTCAGATCAAAACCCGGATCGGCATTGCGGCTCCGGTTCAACGCCGCATAGGCGATATACTGCCCTCCGTCCTTTCGCATCGGCGCGACCGCATCGAAGTTGTCGCCCGCCGGCATGCTCCGCCAGGATTGCTCCTCGACGTTCTTGGGCAACAAGGTCCAGAGCAGGAAGTTATAGTCGCCGTCCGGAACGTACACTCCGCTATCCTCGACTTGCCGGCGAACTTCCATTAACGCATCGAAATGAACATCGGCCACTTCGGCGGCGCACTCTTGCCAGAATCGATGACCAGCTACGGCCAACTCGAAGAGGTCCCAGACGATGGTATTGCTTTGATATTTGCCGGGAGAGGTTTGGACGAGAAAATTGTAATCGGCCAGGTGCCGGACTTCGCCTTCCAGCAAAGACGGCGGCATTCCGAGCTCCTCCGCGATTTGATGTACGGTACGCGCCTTGTGATAAGCCGCGTAAACGATATTTTGCGCCAAGGCGCGTCCAAGAAAATCGTTGGTTCACCCAGTCTGCCGGCCGAACCGGAATGGCCCATTTCCCCCATGCTGACCGGATTGACACTCAAAGTTCCTGTTGCGCGCATACGTTTCATCCCTTTCCTTAACTCCTTTTTGGCCTCGCTCAGATGCCACTTCACCGTGTTGACAGGAATATTCAGAGCAATCGCGATATCGCCGATTTTAAGCTCGTCGTAGTAATGCATGACCACGATCCGGCGATGGATGTCGGACAGAAACGCGACTTCCCGGCGCAGCTCGTGGTAAGCTTCGGTTACCAGCAGCCGGTCAAGCGGCTCCCGGGAAGGGTCGGCCGACAGTTCGGACATGCCGTTGATTTCGATCGCTTGGGGAGCGTGCGCACGCTTTTTCAACCAATTCACCCAAGTGTATCGGGCAACCGTCCAGACGTAAGCCTCCAGGCATCGAATGTCCCGCACCCCGGAGAAGGATTTCAACAATTGCAGCATAATCTCCTGAGCCAGATCCTCCGCCTCCGCCCGCTGCTTGACCCGGTTTAACGCAAAACCGAAAATCGGTTTGACATAGCTCCGAATCGCTTCCGCCGCTTCTTTTCCGTTCTGCCCGATCGAATCCATCTTCCGCCTCCGTGGTTGCATCTGTAATTCCTAACAATCAAATAGTGTGCCAGGCGAAATAAAGGTTGGGATAATTTCAAAAAAATTTGTACTTTCTACCGGATCACCAATACATGTACAATTACAAACATCGCGGATAGGTCATTGAATGGTTAAAGAGACGTTATGAACTTTTTGTTGAGTATAATGGAACAAGGATTCAGCAAGCTGAAGATTACTTAAGATTTAAGGGTCTCACAATTAGTATATAAAGATACTTTTTTCCGTTCAACTAAGGTACGTTAGTTCAACAACACAGCCGCAGTCTAATACTTTATTTCCTTTGGCCATCCGCAACGCGAACTTCAGATCAGATAATAATCCTCAAAACAAACCACTTTACAGAAGGGACATTCTATTAATTAATATTGGTTTATTTAGAAGCACCAAAACCCTTGATATAAAAGCATTTTCGGATAATATATTAATCACTGATCAAACAAATTGGGTCGAATTCGGCTTACTCCTGAACTCGACCTTTTTACGCCGGAGTAGGCAAACGAATGTTACCCGATCTCCATCCTATGTGAGTGATCCCTGAATAGTTGAAATCGTTCGGGTACTCCATGTAAGAATATGACTCGCATTATTGGTTTCTATTGTTACGGACTTTTGTTCTAGTTTCAACCGGCACCTCGATCGATTCCATATTCCATTCTTCGAAATGAGCTTTACAAACACCCATTCCGTAAACAGTCTCTTCGCACTTCCATGCCGCACAAGTTATTCTTTTCATTTCGGGCTTATCCTCATGAACATTTTCTTCTTCCATTACTATTGCCTCCCTTTCCTTATCGGACTAATTCTTGAATATAGCATTAGCTTTGTGGTCTCAGGCGACTACTTTTAACTAAGATACTCGATCTAACCAGCCATTCGCGGATGTCAGGTTTGTCGATTCTTCCAAGAGCATAATTGATATGCCGTTTCACTTTCTTCGAATGACAACCCATAGTCTCCAAGCTCGCTTCGGTGACCCTTTAAATAATTGAACATGATTTTGGCTTCTTTCGCGGTGATCGAGGCGGTCTTTAATTTTATCCAGGTAATCCAGGACATCGATATCATCGTGAACGATTTCCGAAGCAACGATCTGCTGGTATTCAGGTAGAGGAGCCCCCCACATGTGCGTTCTGAGTATTTCCATAAGAACAAAAAAGAAATCGAGAATAAGCATAGCCTCAAAGAAAAATAATCGTTCGAAAAAAATCTTATTCCACGTATACTTAATACTTGGAATTTTACATTCTCAAAGTATCTTGGGGAGGGAATCAGGAAGTGAAGACCAGGGCCATCTTTACCATTGTGATCTTGATTTTATTGAATGTTATACTGCACTATCGAACTGTGGGGATGTTGGATGTTGATAACTCCTTTTCGTACCTGATGGTTTCAAGTTGTACGATCTTTATCGGGATTGTTTTCGAGTTATTAAGAGATGACTACGCAATAAGAAATTTCAAAATAAACTGGATTATGTTATGTACCACAGTAGTGTTATTGGTTTTTATCTTCGTCAAAAGATTTATTTGGGAAGTATATGGTTTTCATCTTATACCGATTGTTAAATGGGTAATTGAGCCGATAATGTATCCCGAAGGAAAAACGATAGTTGGCATTATTGCAGGAATGGTTCTGGTTCGTTCCCTCTTCTTACCATCTAGGCTCACTTCGAAAAATTCTTGATTTTTTAGTAATTCCTACCCCGACGTTCCCTTTTCCCAGTAGTGTTTGCAATATGGTTCATGCGCGCTCAGTTTCAACATCGACGTTCTCTTATTCATTGACTCGCCTATAAAACGTCCTGTGCTTCATATTCAATTTCTTCATCGCAGCTGTAGCTGTTATCGCCCCAGCCTTCCATTCTTCATAGGTTAGAACGAATGCTGCACCGCTCTTGACCTTCGGACGACCGAACTTTACCCAGTCTGCTTTAGCAACCTCAATTCCCTCCGCTTGTCGCTGCCGGTTCTTCTTGCGCTCCTGCTCGGCCACGTATGCAAGCATGCTTAAACTGATCCTCAAGCAATTTCCCCAAGTCACCCATCGTTTTGAATTTCCTGGAGTCAAATAGCGTTTCGTTATCCAAACAAACAATGTCCGCATTTATCTCTCGGGTGATGTACTTCCACTCACTAATGATGCCATCGTAGTCACGGCCTAGCCGATCCAGCGCATCAAGATAAACCAAATCACTTTCACGAATCATCATGCGCATAGCCTGGTAACGCGGCCTGTCAAAGTCCTTACCGCTTTGCTTATCGACAAATATAAATCGATCTTCAATTCCGAGCTCCCTAAATTTAATAAGCTGCCGTTCCGGATTCTGATCTTTGGCCGAAACACGGCCGTATGCCAATTTCATACAAGCACTCCCTCATTTCGTGCCAAAATGCCATATTCGAAAAACGGCACATGCCTAAAGTCATTTCAAGGCATTTTGGCACAAAAAAAAAGCTCTTTTTGAGTGTGCCGAAAAGCATGCTTTTGTGACACTTCCGAAGGAATTTAATGATTGGAGATTCGAATTACGAAGGGAAAAGGCGGACGGGCACGCAGAGTGCCGTTCCAACAAACCTGCGGGAAAATCATTCGCAAATATTTGGACGTACGAGGCGACTTGGAGACGGATGCCTTGTTCGTCAACATGGAAAACGAACAAATCAGTACATGAGCCTTGCAGGACAAAATGCAGGCCTATGGTAACGTGGCGGACATTACCGGCGTCAGAGTCTCTCCACATAAGTTCCGGCATACGATGGCGAAGTTTTATATTCTGAACGGCGGCGACCCATTTACTCTCAGACGTATTCTGGGACATGCCTCGCTGAAAATGGTCGATTATTATGTGGAATTGTTCAGCAGCGATATTAAGCAGCAGCATAAGAAGTTTAGTCCCGTGGAAAACATGAAACGCATACTTTAACTTACATCTTGAAGGAGGCGCGCGGACGCAGGCGAATGTTGTGTTCGCTGGCGATCACGGCGGGGGTCGTGCTGCTGGGGGTATGGGGCGGTGTGTAACGGAAAGGGAATGTCTGGAATCCTGGTGAAAAATGAAAGCGAAGCTAACTCAGCCATGAGGCCGAGGCGCTCTGGCGAGCAGCCTCGGCAACCCTGGAAGTGATAGACTCTTCAAACAAGCATGTTATTGACGATCAAGTTTGTAGCTGCTCCATCATTCACGATATCCCCCGATGCATTGCCGGAGCAGTGGTTTTCCGAGATGATGCTATGATCGGCAGTGCTGGCGAGCCTGATGCCCAGATTCCTATTGTTGCGAAGGAAATTGCGGGAGACGATCCAATCCACGCTCACCCCCTCGATCCCGGAAGAAGCCGAGTCCTTTATCTCGCAGTTGACAATCGTGATTTGCTTGGCACTAGTGGAATTGGCCTGAATCCCATGTCCGGCAGCATTGCGGATCGTAACACGGTCCAGCGTAATCCGCTCGTTGTACCCGGATACAAGGCCAATCCCGCTTGACGAGCTGTCTAAAATCCACGCATCTCGTACCACTGCATCTGAAACATTATTGAATTCAAGCGAACGCACTTCAGAAGGCGTATCTGAATGCAGGACGGTCCGTGTCACCAGTAGATGAGCAACGCTTCGGAATACCATGCTTTTACACTCTATACGGTCGAGTGCGACATTCGTAATCGCTGCCTCATTAGCCAGCCCGATATCGAAGTCATCCAGGATGACATTGGTGAGCGTGATGGATCGGATGATCGAGTTATTACGGCCCGCAATCCGAAAGGATTCATAACGATTGCCGGTAATCACCGAATCCGAGAGATGAATGTTCTCGCATGTGGCCCCCCTGCGAATGCCAACGACAAAACCTCGGCCCTGATTATTGATGAACTGGCAAGCGTTAAAGCTGACGTTGCGTACTTCCTCGGTAGCCTGATTTGGCTCAAGATCCACGCCTGATTGCGGATCTGTGCCATTTGTGTTTTGAAAAATACAATGGTCAGCACGGAAGTCCGTACAAGAGATAAGGCTCATTCCTTGGCGGCGGTTATTGTCGGATACGATGCGTACAAGCGTAATTTTAGCCGCTGAGCGAATATACAAGCCGTCCCCCCAACAGTCGCGGATCTGTGTATCGACTATCGTTAACTGGCTGCTGTTCATGACAAGAAAGCCGTGTCCCCACTCTCCCTGGGTATCCAAATGCTCATACCGCTCGCCTACCAATTGAGCGCCGCTAATGCGAACCCGTTCGCAATCAATGATGGATACGATCGAATAATACATGCTGCCGGTGGGAATCGCTTTAAACACAGCCCCGGAGTCAAATTGCAAATGCACGCCGCTTTTCATAATGACGCCGCCAGGTGCAGTGTTGCTTGTTTTGGCCGCGGCGATGTTGTAAGTTCCTCGCGGCACGTACAGCGTACCGCCTCCTGAAGCGCTTACATTCTGGATAGCCGCATTGATGCTTGCAGTGTCGTCCGCAACCCCGTCTCCTACAGCGCCAAAATCCTTCACACTGACCCGTTCCCTTAGCCTGTCGCCGACACTGCGCCCCTGCAACGATGTCTCGTACTTGTAAGTGAGATTGTCTGCGCTATGTGGCCCGCCACCGCCGTACACCGAATGAGCCACAGATGCCCTTACGGAGTTGACCGGCAATATTGCTCCAGATAACATCGCAGCCGCTCCTGTTATGCCAAGTGACGCTAATAGCTTACGACGACTGACGGTCCTGGAATGAAAGCTCTTCTGCGCAGTTCTGACAGCTTCCTCATTGTCCAGTTGGTTGTTGATCTCACTGTTCATATACATCCTCCTTGTTTTATGTTGCTGGAAAATCACGCCGCCCTTTTCCTTGCGGGTAATGGCTTGCCGGTCGAGAATGACGGCTAACCCGGCAACAAGCCATCTTGCGATCGCTAACCCCTACATCTATCTAAAAATCGCACCCTCGACGCTTATTTCCCCAGTCGCGCTGCCCGTTCGGCGATCGCCTTGTTGATCGCCTCGTCCGCTTGTCGCAGCGCGGTGTTGGAGTCTATGAAGCCTTCTACGACAGCGGTCAGCGCCGCGTCGATAGCCGGAAACACCAAATCATTGTTCGGATGAGGCGGCACCGGATCGGCAAACCGGCTTTTGAATACCGCTTTCGTGTTTTTACCTTGCATCGATTTCATCGTGTGGCCGTACATTTCTTTGATCGCCTGGTCTTGAAGTGCGGTGTAGCGGCCGAAGTCGGTGATCTTTTTCTGAATCTCCGCCGAAACGAGCAATTCCATCACCTGAAGAGCGCAATGAATCCCGGTTCGCTTCATGCGCCTGCCTCGACCTTCACAAAACGGAGGTCTGCAGGGCAAAAGCGGACGTCCTAGGCTTGTTTCGTCAGTTTCCGCCGGTCATCGCCTGCTGAATTTTCTTGTTCGCCGACTCTTCCGCTTCCCGCAGTGACGTGTTGATATCTTTACCTTCGGCAAACAGTTGGTCGAACGCGCTGTCTAGAGCTTTATCCGCGATGCCCTGATACTTGTTGACCGGATAAGAAGCGGCCGGTGGGGCGGAAACCATCGCTTTCAGATTGCGGCTGGCGTACTGGGGTACTCCTTTGCCGAGCAGCTCCTTGTACCCCGATCCTTTCAAAGATGGATTGTAGCCCTGCTCCGCCTGCGCCCGCTGGTATTCCTCCGAGGCGAGAAAAGAGGCGGCCAGAAATGCCTGCTCGCGGTTTTGGCTTACGCTCGTCAGATTGAAATAATAATTGAGCATGCCCGAACCGACGCCCTTCTGTTCCTTGAGCTCCGGGTAAGGCGCAACATCCCAGTTGATCTTCGTGTCGAGTATATATTTCGCATCCGGTACGAACATGCTCGCATACATGGCGGCCCGGCCTTCGATCCAAAATGTGTTAGAAACGTTATTAGGGGTGATGTACGGATTGTTGGCGAGCTGGTAGAATTGCTGAAGTGTTTGGAAAATGCTTTTCCAATTGTTGTTGTTGAGCAGCGTCTTGTTGCCGACCGGGTCGACATAGCCTTGCGACAACTGATTCATCAGGAATACATGGCGCGGATAGACGAGAAAGCCTTGGTAAACGGTGCCGCCGTCCACTCTCGAAAGCTTCTTGGCCGTCTCCAGCATGTCGTCCCAGGTCATGTTCGCCTTCGGGTAAGGTACACCGTATTTATCGAACAGCTCCTTGTTGTAGAACAGCGCCGTAGTCCGCGACTCGTAGGGCAGCCCCATAATACCGCCTCCCCCAAGCTGGCGCATCTCTTCCAGCACGACCGGCTCGATCGTATTCAAATCGTACTTGTACGTTTTGATCAGATCGGAAATGTCGGTTTGCAGCTTCAGGTCGTACATCAGCTCGAACGTATTCGCCCGATGGCTTTGGATCAGGTCGATATTGACGCCCTGGGCGAGCAGCTCCGACAAGGAGGAGCCTTTAGTCGGCACGTGCAGTTTGAACGAAATGTTCGGGTATTTTTTCTTAATAGCATTTCCGTAGAAAACCATGAACTGCTCCAGCGTATAGCTGCCCGAATGAATGTACACATCCAGCTCGACCGGCTCGCTTAACAGCTTCGCTAACGATGCGCTGTCGGCTAGGTCTGTCCCATCGCCCTTTCCTTCATCCGCGGCTTTCCCGCCCGAGCCGAAGTCGCATCCTGCCGCAAGCAGCAAGGCCAGAGCCCCCGCGACGCCCTTCCATCTCCCGTATCTCATGGTCTGTCCCCCCCTTGAAATTTGAACCGTTCGCACCAGCCGACGATAGCCGTTTCCCGGAAATACCGCCAATCTCCGTGCGGGCATTCGTCTTCGCCATCCCGCGTCTCCGTGTCGATTCGGATATTCTCGACGCAATTGCCGCGTGCCCGAAGCTTACGGGCAAAGGCGACCGCGTGCCGCTCCATCGGCAACACCCGGTCCATCCCCGACCAGATGAGCAGCGTCGGCGGGAACGCTTTGACCGGGATGCAATCGCCGGACCATACCGGACCGCACGGGTCAAATGTGGCCGCTTTACCGGCATACTCTTCCGGATCGTCGGACTCGATCGCATACGCCCGCTTGACTGCTTGACGATGCGTGAACGCATGGGCGTCCGCCAATTTGCACAGCGGATACAAGCCGACGATAGCCGCTACGGCGCGCGGCCCGATGCGTTCGATCACGTTCAGCGTTGTCATAAAGCCGTTGGAGACGCCCATAATGAAAGCGCTCTCTAAAACGTTGTAACGGGCTTGCATATGTCGGTAAAAGGCTGCGCAGGCGGACGCGCACCGCTCGTTGCCGAATAACCCGTCGCCTCCGTTTTGCGCACCGCACACGACATATCCTTTGGCCAGAAACGACTCTATCAGCGGACTCGAATAGCGCCGAAAGCCGCGCGCTCCGCTGTCCAAGTAGATGCCGTTATTTTGCGGATCGACGCCGTACTGGGTTTTGCCCGAGAAGTTTGCAGTTCGCTCCGTCCCGTCCATCCTCCAGCCGTTGCCATGGTTGCACAGAAGAAGCGGATGCGGAGCTCCGTTCGGATCGTAGCCGGGAGGAAGGCGGACGAAGCACCAGTCTTCGTCCCCATCCGCTTCGGCCGCTCCGCATTCCCGGCTTCTCCCGCCGAGCCGGTACACGCGAACATCCCCCGTTTCCATTACTCGAACGCCCCCGTCAACTCGCCCCAATCGAAAGACAGCCAGACAATATCCGGCATATCGGCGACGGTCGTCGGCACATAAGTGATGACGTGGAACAAAGGGCGGCCGTCCCGCTCGGTCATGAAGCTTTCCGCGTAATAGGAATGGCCTGCGGCGTATTCGTTTGCGTCCAGCTGCACGCTCCCTCCGACCTCCAGCGTCGCCGGGTCGAACCGGTACAGCCGCAGCGTCCCCGCCTTCTCCCCTTTGGCGATGTTGCGGCACAGCAAAAACGTCTGTCCGTCCCGGACGAACAGCTTCGGTCTGCCGACGTGTCCTATCGAATCATACTGCGCGGACAACTCCCTATCGGCAAGCCGTCTGAACGTTTTGTCCGTGCGGTACGCTTTCGTCGTCCGGTCGTCTCCCCGGGCCACAATGACGAAGCCTTCGTCAAACGGAAGCAGCGAGCTTTCGTTGAACGCGTACGCAAATTCCTCATTCAAATTGCGGATATGGGTCCAACTTCGGCCGTGATCGTCCGTCCACACGGCGTGAACCGCACGAATCCCGCCGGCCAGCTCGGGAAACGACATGGCGAGCATGACGGCCGAACGGCTTCCGTCCGCCTTGCTTCCGCTCCCCTCCACGACTGCATCGTCAAACGTGTAACCGATGCCGAAATCGCCGACTTGCGGAAACCACCCTTCGTCATGAAAGGTGACGCCGTCGTCGGTCGAGCGATACACCCGCAGGCCGGTTCTCGCCTTCGTCCACCCCGGTTTTTGGATGTCATCATACAGGACGATGCTGCCGTCCGGCATGCGCGTAAGCTCCGGGTTTTGGTGAATCCACCCCGGCGTACGGTCGACGGTCCGCTTGGACACAATCTCGCCCGATGCCGGATCGAGGACAAGCGTATCCAGCGACGCTTCTGGATCGAGCATATGCTTAACCCCGTTTTTGTAAGCGATCAAAATCGTGCCGTCATGGCGCCGTAAAAGAGAAGGGAAGGCGTAGTATCGCGGTTGCCCGCAACCGGTATTGCCAACCAGCACTTTCCGTTGTTTGTTCAATCGCTGCAAAACGTTTCACCTCCGTATGTCGCATTTGGCCGCGTAATGCGTAATTTTTTCGTACAGCCGCTTCACGGCAGGAGCATCTTCTTCCTTTAGCGAAGGCAGTGGACGCCGCGGGTTGCCACAATCTACCCCGCGCAGCCGAATAATTTCCTTGACGGCCGCGAACAACCCGATCGAGCGGATTTCGGTAATGATATCGTTGACGATAAACTGCCAGCTCTGCGCCTCGGCGATGTTTCCGCTCCGGAATTCGCGCTCCATCTGCAGAAACAGCTCAGGCATCGCGCCGTACGTTCCCCCGATTCCCGCATCGGCCCCCATCATCCGTCCGGCTACGTATTGCTGGTCAGGACCGTTGAAGACGAGGAAACGATTGCCTCCGGCCGCCTTGAACTGCTGCATCTCATACGTATCGAACGTCGTCATCTTGATGCCGAGCAGACGCTTGTCACGCAGCATGTCTTTCAGCATCTCGACGCTCATATGGAAGCCGGTTGCGGCCGGAATATAGTAGATGATGAAAGGCAGTCCGCTGTTGTCCATAATCGTCCGCCAATAGTCCTCGACAGCCTCCTGCGTATAGCTGTAGTAGAACGGCGGAATCGACGATACCGCGTCGGCTCCGGCTCGTTCTGCATGCTTAGCCAACACGACTGCCGCTTCCGTCGAAGCGGCCCCGACATGGACGGTTACCGTCGCCTCTCCCCTGCACTCCTCCATAACGGCTTCCAGCGTAGTCATACGCTCCTCGACGCTTTGCAGTATCCCTTCGCCGGTTCCGCCTCCGACGTATAACCCCTTGATCCCCTTGTCAAGCAGAAAGCGCGTTAATCTTCTTACAGTGTGCGGATCGATTTGCCCGGCCGCATCGTAGCAGGCAACCATCGCTACATGGATACCGGAAAATCGGCTGTCGATGTTGGATGTCATCTTAGAGCCTCCGTTAATCGTTGTTTTAATAGTCATATCATAATATAATATTTCATATTATGCAATATAATTTTATTTATTGCACATTAAGATTTCATTATCCAATCACTATACGATATGAACAATTACATTTCACTCTACACGAACGTTCTGTCCATCATCCGAAAAGGCGGAACTAAGTCGGTAATCCGTTTTAGCGATATCGCTAAAAAAGACCTGCAGGAGTATCTCAAGATCCGGAAAAAGAGATATAAGCCGGTCACAACAACCAACGCCTTATTCCTCCCCTCCCCAGAAGCGATTAACTGGAAAGAAGGGAGATTATCCGTAAGAGCGATTCAAAAGCTGGTTGAAAAATACGCCCACGCTTTCGGGAGGCCGCTGAAGAACTTACGTTTTTTCTTCAGCAGTGCCTCGCTGGACGTAAAAAAGACATCCATTCCCATATTTTTGGGGGTAGAATGTCTTTTTTGTGTTTTAAATGGGTCTATTCGCTTTGTGTTTCAATCGATCAGTTTCAATATCCGCTTAAGATTTACAGCGAATATGGTCATTGCTCCTTGCATCTCCATGCCAAGCAGACCCGAGGATGTGGCTACATCATACCCGTGTCCATGTTTGAGTTCGCTGTTCTTTGCTTCAATTTTGTAGCGTTCCTGGATTTTTCCTTAAAGTATCCCGTCTCTGGAATGCCATTTGTTCCGTGTGTTCATCAGATTTAATACTTACAGAATAGCTCTTGCTTTTGGCGTCTTCTTTGTCCCTCCTTGAGCGGACAACGTTTGCATCGCTCCACATCAAAGTAATAGGTGTCCACTTGGTTTTTACCGACGCCTTTCTTGCCTTGCCGAGCTTTACAGATCGCCATTTGGCCAGCCGGGCATACGTACATGCTGGCATCTTTGTTGAACAAAAACTCGTCCTCTTTCTTGCGGCCGCCTTGCGTGATGAGTGGATTGAGCTTGGCTACCAGTTCAATCTCATTGTTATTCGTGTACGAAATATTATCCTTTTCGGAGTAGGCAGTATCACCAATGACGGTTTTAACCTGCATGCCCGCTGCTTTGCTTTTTTCGATGAGCGTCTGCAACTGTTTTCCGTCATTCTTCTCGCCCGTTGTAATGACAGCCGCTGTAATAATGCGCTCCTCGGTCATCGCCAGATGTGTTTTGTATCCAAAGAAAGCAGAGTCTGCGCTCTTATGCCCCACACGCGCATCCGAATCCGCCGTTAGGCGAAGCTGCTCGACGTCATCCGCTACGGTCTCTTTCAGCAGGTTAAGCGGCTCTAGAATTTTCGGCACTTGTGCAATCCCGGATTCGGTTTCGATAAAGGCGACGAGCTTCTGGCAGTACTGGATTTCATCTTGGAGTACGTTGGTTGTGTTTTTTGCTGGCATTTTGACTTTAATCGATTCATCCATGGTGTAAACGGCTTTACGTAATTTCCGCGCTCGATCTTGCAGAATTTCTTGCGGCGATTTCTGGTTGTAGCGCGCTTTCGTATGCGTAGTGTCGACGATGATGGAGTTGCTCTTCAGGATATTCTGCTCGATGGCAAGAGCTACGGTCTTACCAATGAGCATGTCCAATAGGTTCATGTCTTTCAACCGCAGTTTACGGAATTTCGTCAGGGAGCTCGGGTCGATTACCGGGTCCTCCGGTGCCATTCCGAGGAAGTATTTGAACGACAAGTCATACTTTGAGCGTTCGACAATGTCTATGTCAGACAGTTCAAAGATGGCTTTCAGTAGCAAGTATTTAAACATGCAAATGGGATCAATTGCGTTACGTCCATTGTCCAGACAATATTTTGCTTCCAGTTCTTCGTATATGAAGGTGAGGTCCACCATTGATTTGACGGGGCATATTGTCCTTCGGCACGACAATGTCATACAGCGCTGCATAAGGACTCAGAACTAAGGTTTGTTGTTGCCGAATCATCCGCTCTCATCCGCTCTCACCCGCTTTTCGTGATGACTCAATTATACGGCAAAAAAGGTACAACCTCTTCAACTTTCTTGAAGGACTGTACCTTTTTCTAAGTGACGGACTTTTTCAGCGGCCTCCGCTTTCGGGCGCCCGGCTTTATCGGTCCATAAATTGCACCATAGTTTCGCAACCCGGCACGTCCCGGCACTTTCTTATATAACGTCTCCGTTAGCCATACATGCAGCGCAAGAGCGGCGCTGCACACCACAGAGGATGAAAATGGGTCCCCGTGTCGATACTGTTTGTACGGCTGGCGAAGAAGGTCGATAAGCTATGGTGCCATAGAGCCCAACCGTTAGTCTGACTCCGACCACCACGATGCATCACAGAATGTCGCACCCTATATGGGTAGCACTCATGGGAGATTAATCCTTTTTTGGTTGTTGCACCAGCCCTGCCTTAATTTGTTGTCAGTGATCGCGTTTGCTAGAAACAGATTTAACAATCTCTATATGATTGCTTACGAGGCTCAGCCTTTTTAAAAAAGTGTTATTCTGGGTCTGTTTTCTTACGCTCTTTTACTGGTTTTGAGCTAATTTTATTTTCATGGGAGCTTAATGGATTGACCTTTTCAATGACATTCGCGGCCATCCCCTCGAGAACCCCCAAAAGTAAAAACACTTTACAGAAGGGACATTCTGTAAAGTGTTTTGGACCTATCCTATGCCTTCTGATCATGAAAAGGTCGTTAAATCAGATGGCGGAATTGCGATTATGGACTACCTTCTCAACCCTAGTGCATAGCTCATCTATGTAATAGAAATCTTTCGTTATTAATTTTGTGCTTCGTACTAGAACGTTTTTGACTATAGCTAAAAACCATATCGTTAGTCCGGCTCAAGCGGCTGTGAATGGAACTGCCCGGGCATTATTCCCACGTATTTCCGGAACGTATGGCAAAATTCGAGCAGTTGGAAAAACCTGAACGTTCGCTTACCTTCTACACGGACAAGGTCGTTGTCTGCAACAGCTGCGAGGCGTGCTTCAGTCTCCTGACGGAACCCCTGCCGCATGCACCGAGACATTAACCTGGCACGAGGACAGCTGGGAACAGAAACATATCGCCGATACCATGGGTACGGCTTTCTACGTTTCATCCAAACTCCACCGGTTCCTCCTCCACCACCGCAACGGCCCGAACCGGGGACCCGTCGCCACCGGCGATACGTAAAGGAAACCCGTAAAACATAAAGTCGGTTCCGGCAGGAAGACGCTCCAATCCTTGCAGCCCCGTATAGGTCACGATGCCGATAGCGAGCAGCGCCCGCTCCAGCTGTTCAGACAATTCGCCGCCGACGAACGGCGGTTGCAGCGCAGCGAGCCGGTCCAAGCATTCCAGTCCTACGGCTTCGGCAAAAAACAGCCCCCGGCCTCCCGGCCAAGCAGCGTCTTCAATCCGCACTACACGCGATGCCCCGAAAAATCGCTCCAACGGCAATTCGTCTAATGTCTCGGCACCGGGGTGCATATGGGAAGGCGCGTCCACATGCGTGCCGGTATGGCTGCCCATCGAAAGCTGCCGCAGCTCCCAGTTATGGCGCTCGTAGGTGTGCGCGATCTTGACTTTTACCTCCGGATCGCCGGGATAGACGGGCATGCCGTCCGTTATCGGTAACGACAAATCGATCACTCTCACTTGGGCGTCCCCTTCCTGAACATCCTATCCTTCCTGACGAAAAAACCTCTGAATCCTCGCGTTTGGAAAACCGGTGACCGAAACCGTTCCATCCTGCCGGAAAGTCAGTTCCGTCTGCCGGTTGAGCAGATCGTCTAACTGGTAACGATCCGTCAGGATGTGGATGACCTGATTCACGCTCCCGCGAATACCTTCTGCAGCCGGTTTGTTCGCTTCATAGCGCCCGTCGATTAACACGTCAATGCAATCTAATGCGCCCCGCCCATTCGGAAGCTGAACGATTTCCTCCATCGTGTAGCCGCTGAATACGAGAATGGAATAACCTAGTTTCCGAAGCGCCTGAACAAGCGCCAGCAAACCTTCCGGTTGCTGAAAAGGCTCTCCGCCGCTAATGGTGACTCCTTCCACTTCAGCAGGAATGCTTGTGCAGATCTCGCCGACGCTCACTTTATTCCCGGTCCCCGCTTGGTGAGATGCGGGATTAAAGCACCCTTTGCAGCCGAGGGAGCAGCCCTGAACGTGGATGACCGCACGCAGCCCGGGACCGTTAACCAACGAATAAGGGGTGACCTCCGTATGAAGCATAAGGCAGATATCACGGTGCATAATCGGTGAATTCAGATCGCGTGGCGCCTCATCACTCATAAAACTTTTCATGTTTGCTCACATGTTCCTGCTGTGCTGCATAAAATTCCGGTTTTCGCCGCTTCTTCGTGATTTGCCCCAATGCCGTCTCAAATGGCCGGGTCGCTTCGTCGCATTCCGTGCCGTTATAGTTTTGGGCTTCAATCGAAATGGAGCCGTCGGTCCCGACCGTAATAACAATCCGCTTCATCTTACTGCCCCCATCCGCCGCTTGACGCCGCTTGTGTCAGAACCACTTTCACCGAGCCGTCCGGCATCGATTGGCGGGAGACGGAATAGCCCAGCTTGCGAGCCTCCATCGTGGCAAGAGCGACGCCGTACGTTTGCAGCAGTCGACCGCCGCCGTCTCCAATCTCTTTGGCCACATGCCCCTGGTACCAATCGGTTATAAGCGTATATTGACCATCCGGCTGCTTATTCAACACCACGTCGTACGGTCCTTTGCATATGATCACATAGTCTCCAAGTATAGCACGCCCCTGATAACCCCGCGCCTGCCCTTCCTGCACAAGTTCAAGTCCGAGTTCCTTGCACGCGATCTGCACCGCCTCGATGTTTTTGATCGTCGTTTGTAACGTTGAGAAATGCGACATCGGTTCCCCTGCCTCCTGCCTTAAAAAAACAAGCGCCTTTTATTATCGTCACCGGCTGCCTCAACCATGCCGGAGGAAGCCGGGCGAGCGTTCGTCGCCCCCCATTCCCGAATCCGCTCGATATGCGCCTTCATGATTTGCGAGAGCGGCTTGGTCGCGCGGCAAGCTTCCACAATATCGGTTGTCTGCAAATCGCGGTTGAGACTGAAGGCCCGGTACAGTCCGGACACGATCGCCTGCTCGATCTCGGCTCCTCCAAAACCGTCGCTCTCCCGGGCAAGTTGGCCCAGATCGAACGCCTCCGGATTGCGTCTGCGCTTTGTCAGATGTATGCGGAGAATATCTTTTCGTTCGACCTCGCTAGGCAGATCCACATAAAACAGTTCATCGAATCTTCCTTTCCGTAACAATTCCGGAGGCAAGGCGTTCACATTATTAGCTGTTGCAAATACAAAGACAGGCCGCGTCTTCTCCTGCATCCATGTGAGGAACGTTCCAAGCACTCGCGCAGTTACGCCTGAATCGGACGAGCCCGAACCTTGAAGTCCGGCCATCCCCTTTTCCAGTTCATCGATCCACAAAATGCAAGGCGATATCGTCTCGGCCAACTGCAGCGCCCGTCTCATCTGCTCCTCGGATTGTCCGACAAGACTGCCGAACACTTTCCCGATATCGAATCGAAGCAAGGGCAAGTTCCATGCGCTCGAGATCGCTTTGGCCGACAGGGATTTACCGCTGCCCGGCACTCCGACGACCAGCACTCCCTTCGGGTTCGGCAAACCGAACGCTTGCGCTTTCTCGGAAAAGGCCCGCTTTCGCTCGGACAACCATGACTTCAGCAAATCCAGCCCGCCGATTTCTTCGGTCGTATGATCGGCAGGAATAAACTCGAGCAAGCCCGATTTTCGAATAATATTGGATTTTTCCAGCTGGACGTCCCGGATCGACTCGATCGAAAAACTTTTGTGACGGACCAGCGACAGGGCGAACGCATTTTCCGCCTCCGCGCAAGTGAGTCCCAGCGCATTTTCCAGCAGCGCCTTCCGGTCATCCACCTGGATCGAATGCGGGACGGATTCCAGAACACTGTCCAGCACAGCGGACAACTCTTCGATCTTCGGGAGGGGAATATCGATCAGTGTTATTTCTTTTTCAATCTCAGGCGGAAGATCGACGCGGCAGGACAAAAACACAAGATGGCGGCCGCGGCTTTTGGCGATCGGGATCAGGTCTTTAATCTTCTGCAACACCTCGGGACTGCCCAGATAAAAATGGAAATTGAGCAGCACATAGAGGCTCGAATCTTCGCCATCGCGCACCGCATTCAGCGCTTCCAAAGGGTCGCTTACTTCCAGCCGTTTTCCCGTGTCTTTGCTAACCCAACCTTCTGTAATGGACCATACCTTCAGTTTCAGAGACAGTTCGCCGGCTACTTTCGTCAATTGCGTTAAAGCGCGATCTTCTTCCCATGTCCGAATCCATAACGTCGGATATCCGGCCTGAAGGTAGCTGGTGATGTGGAACATCGATGTCATTCCTTCCGCTTGTCGAATTATGTATGTTCAATCATTCCATGTGAAGCTATAATAATTATACATTCGGCTGGGCATTCCAGCCATTCCTTGTTTTCGCAAGTTCATGTTTGAGGAGGAGCATCATGGCGATACTTTCGGTGGATGATTTCAATCGTCAAGTGGCCGGGGACCTGCTACGAATTACCCGGAGCGAAACGTTCCAAAAGATTTTTGTGCGTCAAAACAGCAATTTGACCCACAGCGACTTTCAGCAGCTCAGCGAGGCGTTTACGAGTCAGCTCCAATGCAGCGGAGCGCAAGGCGAAGCTTTTCTTGTTCTGATGCTTCATTATTTAGGGATCGGCTACGAGTCTTCTCCGGCAGCGGCGCAGCCCGAGATTTCCAAAGCTACAGCTCCCCAAATCGTCGCCCCGAAGCGGGAATTTACCAAGGACGAGAAACGGGCCGCTTTCGAGGCGGCCAAGCAGGGCAAGGTCGAAACGCTCGCCGCCTTCGTGCAGCAGGGCTATGACTTGGAAACCAGGCATCGCCAGCAAAAAACCGCCCTTTTGGTGGCCGCCTCCGAAAATAAAACCGCTCTTGTCGAATATTTAATCGGTGCGGGCGCCGATGTCAACGCGGAAGACTCGGATCATCAAACGGCGCTCAGTTATGCAATCATCAACCGCAATGAGAAACTGATCGGGCTGATCCTGCCGAAATCCGGCGTCCGATCGCTGGACATCGCGCTGTATGCCTGCAACCGGAATGATGCCGATCCGGATTTGGTCCGCAAAATTGTCGAAGCGGGAGCCGATCCTTATTCGCACAAAATATGGATTCCGTCTCCCATCATACAAGCTGTCAACATGGGCAAACTTGCGATTCTGGATACCTACATTTCTTGTTTACGAAGCAAAGGCCGTCCCCCGGAACTTGGCAGTCTTATGGAAGAGCTTCTTAAATGGCACCCTAAAAACGCCGTCTATCATCTGCTGATCAAACAGGGGGCAGAGAAAACCTATCTGGATGGCACGGGACGGAATCTGATCAGCCTGGCCATCACCTATAACGATATTATGCTGGAAGACGTCACTTCCTTGGAAACCTACGTCGAGCAGGAACGTCTTGCTATGATTACGCTTCTTACACAGGAAGGCATCGATCTCAATCAGGGCGATTTTATGGGAAGAACCCCTTTGCATTACGCCGTGGGCGAAAACAACCCGACAATCGCTTCGCTCTTATTGAGATTGGGCGCAAATCCTCATCAGCAGGATGTCTATCAAAAATCGCCGCTGCAGTATGCCACCGAAAAACGCTATAAGGAGCTCGTAACGATTATGTCGGCAAATCGGGCAGGCGGAAGTGCGGTACAGGAATCTGCGCAAGGCGCCGGCCAGGCGGCGCCGACTGGTGTGGGGCGGAAGATTACTTTTGAGTAGATTGAATATATTATCTGAAACGGCGAGGTCGTATTTATCAACTGAGGAAAAATACTATAGAAGCCGCGGTAAGGAAGCTGCCGGCATCTTGTTAGAAGTGCGGATGCCGAAACAGATGAAGGGGAAGCGGGCTACTGCCTGCTCCCCTTCACCTGTATCCTCTTCAATCCCCGGTTATTAACGTATTGCAGCATCCCGGGCATTCTCTTCAATTAAGACTGAGTATGCAACATAGCCGATTCGCAGGCTTGCCAACCACTGTAACAAGCGAATACGGGCCCGACGGAGCCGGCGCGCATCCGTTGTCCTCCGGTAAAGTAGTATGCCTTCTAAGTCTTCACGTAATTATCAAGCCTTCGACAGGACCTTGCTGCCGGCAAAAGCGGCTACCGCCTCTCCCAGCAATACCCGATTGACCATATCCGCTTCTTCACTGCCCCCAGAACAGTCCAAATAATCAGGCAGCCACGGCCCTCCCAATACTAGCCCTTTGCTGTGCGTGGCGAGCATATGCCGCGAAGTCAGACGTTGCGGCTTCCGGCTTCGACCTCGTTCCGACGAAGGCGCGGCCTGCATCAGTTGACCGATAACCTCCCCTTCCGTCCCCGCCTCGACCGATAGACGTAAACCGGGCTGCGCCCACTCCTCTTCCGCCAAAAAGTACAGCTTCGCCGATTCGCATCCATGCTCGCCCCGAATGAGGGTCAGCACTTCCAGCAGTGCCGTGTGAAACTCCAAATCGCGGCTCTGCAAGTTTTCGCCCTTTAGCGGAATGTCGACGCGGCAGTGATCCTCCGATAACGGCCGGAGCGAAATAGGACGGCCGTCTGCATGCTTGATCACTCGATTGCCGGACAACACGGCGTCATGCAGCAAACAGGAGCGCCAGACTGGTCTGGACACCGCCATCCGTATGCGCGGGTCGATCAACCGGCCGGAATCGTCCGTCTCCACCACGAGCGGCGCTAGAAGGCGAACGTAACCTTCCTTCGTCCCGACAACCAGTCCGTCAACTTGCCCGCCGCTCTCCGTTACATTTCGCGTCCATCCATGAAACATCACATCGACATTCGCCTCCGCCACCCATCGGTCTAGCTCCAGTTCGACGGCAGGCACGTTATACCCAAATCCCTGTCGCGAGCCGAGCTTCGACGCTTTTGCAATATCCGCCGCGTAGCTTGAAGAGATCGACTTGTCTGCCGATGACAATCCTAGGATTCGCCGGGCGCGCACCAGTTCCCAGCCTAATGTACTGCGCCGTTCCACAAGCGCCACCCGCTTGCCGGAACGCCCCAGGGCGACCGCGCACGTTACTCCGGACAACCCGCCGCCGGAAACGATTGCATCGTATTCCCCATAGACAGGAAGCTCCTCGATTCTCGCTCGATTCATGCCCGTTTCACCGCCTCGATATCGTTGATAAAGGTTCGGCTTGCTAACCGCTCCAGCAAGACACGGGCCATATTGCGGGCATAAAGGCGCCGGTCGTGCAAGTAGCTTTCCAAAAGCGCGCCCCCTTTTCGTTCCCCCAGTATGCAAAGCGCATATGCGCCCGTCATTTCAATATTCCAGCGAATAGACACTTCCTTCTGCACATCGGCCATCCCCCCGCCGGAAACCCAATCGTCTCCGAGCTCCGGCAGGGTTAAGCAGCTCTTCGATCGCGCGAACCGCCTTAAGCTGTTCTGCAGGGAGTAACCGGTCGGCCACTTCGATTACATAGTGGAGCACATGCAGAATTTCGGCATAAGCCGTTAGCCGTACAGCCGGCTTCGCGGGCGGCAGACGGTCCAGCAAAACAGCCGCGCAGGAAGGCTCCCTCAACATTTGCAGCCCGAGCAGGCAAGCGATCCAGCGCGGCGGAACCCGCGCCTCAACCCCGGGTAGTCCGTCTTCGTCGCGATCGATCACGGAGCGAATCAATTCCGGTACGCCGCTGCGGTCGCCTAACAGCGCAAGGGCAAGGGCAATACCTCTGCGCGGAAAGCCTTGAGCAGCCGCAAACCGTAAACGCAAGGCCGGCAAGGCCGCATCCCCAGCCTTCCAAATCCACCACAACGCTTTTCCTTCTTCCTCTGTGCCCATGGCGTCCAGCAGCATGCTTAGACGATCGGGCTGTACGACCGCCTCCAGCGTCCATTCGCCGTCCCCTCTCTTGCTACCGGACAATGTTACCCACGGTGCGCTTGGACGGGACAGATCGCTTGCGGTAAGCACGCCTCGTTGTATAAGCCTGCGCTGCAACACGGATACATCGATTTCGCGCGGCTGCATTCCGGTACGCAAGCATAAAGCTGCCGCGGTACCGGCAACTTCCCCGGCGGCATGCATATCCGGCCAGCGATCTTCTTCACAGCTTCAATCCCATTTGGCTGCAGATTGGACAGAGCGCTTCTTTTCTTAATCCAGAACGTTATATCCGTTCCCGGCATCCCTCGACACCAAAAAAGGCATGCCCGTTAGTAGCGGACGATGCCTTTGGTTTTGCCTGCTTTCGATTATTTGGCGCTTTTCACGAGCATGTCGGCGATCAGGTCGGCCTGCCCGAGAATGGAGATCGGATCGTAATGCAGATAGGTTTTATAGTCGAGCATATGCACCTTGTTGTTTTTCACGGCCGGCAGCGTTTTCCAGATCGGGCTTTCCAGCACCGCCTTCATCTGCTCTTCGGTTGTGCCGTCGTTGATACAGATGAAAATATGATCGGCATTCGCATAAGTCGGCAGCGTCTCCATCGAGATTTCAACCAGCTGTTTGCCGCTGTCGATCGCTTCCTTCTGCACGAAGTCGGGCACCTTCATTTTCAGCATATTATAAATGACCTCGCCGCCGCGTCCGTAGTTATCGCCGAGAAACGATATTTTTTTCTCCCTGACGTTAATGAGAACGGCGGATTCGCCCTCTTTCACCGCTCCTTTCACTTTCTCGCGCACCGCTTTCGACTTCTCCTCATATTGGGCCAGCCACTGGGCGGCTTCCTTCTGCTTGCCGAACATCTCTCCCAGCAGCTTTACTTCTTCGCGGACATTATTGTAGGCCGTATACGGAATGAACACTGTCGGCGCAATCTTCGACAGCTTGTCATAATTTTCCTCCGCAAACCCGTTAATGACGATCAGGTCCGGGTCCATCGTCGCGATTTTCTCCACCGAGCCCGGCGCCCCGATATCTTCCATCTTGGCTTCCTGCTCCTTCAGGAAAGGGCTGCCCATCCACCATTCCTTGTTCGCGCCGACGACGGGGATGCCAAGCGCCGTAAGGGTACCGTGATAATAAGCGGCGACAACACGTTTCGGCTGTGCCGGAATCGTTACCTCCTCTTTGGTCGTCTTGACGGTGATCGATTGTGCGGCGCCGCCGGCCGGCTGATTAGCCGCCGGAGCCGGGACCGCTCCTGGTGTCGATTCCGTTTTCGGTGTACTGCCGCATGCGCTGCATACCGCAAGCACGGCTGCCGTCGCAGCCGTTATCCAATATTTCTTCGCAAACATGCCGTGTTTCTCTCCCCTTGATTGATAATGATAATAGTTCTCAAACCAATCATACTGATCCGGCAGTTTACCGTCCATACACGCTCATGATCTTTGTCGTCTACAGATGTGACGGGAGACGCGAGGTGACGAGTCTCACAATCTCCCGCATCTGCAGCTCCAACGACAGCGGATCAAAACCGTAAAACAGCTCCCGATTCACTTCGTACACCTGGTTGTTCCTCACGGCGGCAAACTTCTTCCACTGCGGATGGGAGGCAAGCGTTTTGTCCCGATCCACCCAGTTGGATGCATAGTTGACGATGATCAGATGATCGGCGGAGTATTCCGGCAATTCGGCTGCACTGATGCGGACATTCAGAAGCCCTTGATCGATAATTCGCTCCTTCACGGCAGCCGGGGGTGGAAGCTCCAGACACCGGTAGAGCATCGGCCCTCCCATGCTTCTTAGATCGCCGTAAATATGCATGTTACCGGACGCCATCTGCAAAATAGCGAACGTCTCCTGTCCATGAAGCACACGTCCCAACTGCTGCTTGGCCAAGGCCAGCCGTTTCTCGAACGAGGTCAGCCACGCCTCGGCCTCACGCTGCTTGCCGACTATCTCGGCGATATAACGGATCAGTTCCTTCCAGTCCATCGCTTCCAGGTCAATCGCTGCGACTGGCCCCAACTGAGCGACAGGTTCCATATCCATCTTATGGACATTGCAAAATACAAGATCCGGCTTCATCTCGCGCAGCAGACGGATGTTCTGTTCTTCCAGACCGTCGATCGTGATGCATTCCGCCTCGTCAAGCAAATGACCGAAATGCTCCCTCATCCAGGCAGGCAGCACGCAGGCGCGCGGAACAACACCGAGCGTCAGCAGGCAAGCGGTCATGCCGGCATCGAGGGAAACGTACGTTTTGGGCTGATGGATGTAGGCGCTCGGCGAGATGCCGGCTATTTGCTTGAACTTTCGGCTAAAGTAGTGCGCATTTTCAAACCCGATTTGCCGGGCTATATCAGCTACGCCGGAGTTGGATAGAAGGAGCAGCTCCTTCGCTTTCTCGATACGCAAGTGCAGGACATAATCGCTGAAGCTCATTCCCGTCTCTTTCCGGAACAACCGTGAGAAATGGGCCGGAGACACGCCGAATTGGCCGGCAAGCTGATCCCTCGTAAGAGCGTCGCGGTAATGCTTATGGATAAAATCGATCGTCTGCTCGATGCCGGCTCCTCCCGTCTCCCGCCCTCCGTTGTCCGGCATGTCGGCCAGCAGTATATCCAGAATTCTGTAAAACAACAGCAGCCTTCTGAACACATCGTGCTGCCGTCCGTTTCCGTAGAGCGAATGAAGCTCCTTAAACAGCTGCATAACCGGATACGGGGACCTCAGCCGGACCGGCTCCGGAAAGCCGTAAGCGAACCGTTCCTGGATATAGGGAGCTTTACCCGCAGATTGTTCGGATTTTCGGATCGCTTCAACGGTCATACGTCCCAGCTGCAGCATCCCGCTCCCCGTATTAACGACAAACATGCCGCTCCCGGCAGGTGCATAAACGACCAGACCGTACACAAGCTCGATTTTCCTGCCGTTCATATACAACTCGCCGGCTCCCCCTCTTACGAGAAGGAGCATGTCCGCTTCCGTCACATTCCATTCCTTCTGGTCATACGGCTTGTAGGCGATACTTTGCGTATCCAGCAAAACGGCAACCTGCTGCGGCGGCGGAGTAACCGGCTTTTTCACGGCTTCCTGCACCATGCTTGCGCTCGTTCCCGCTTTCCTTTCCGCAGTCCGCTTGCCTTGCTCCTTCAATACTTGCCGGACTCCGGCCGCATCCTCCTCGGTTAGTTTGCCGAGATGTTTCACTACCCGGTGCTTGCTGCGGCCTGACTCGTCTTTGTAGGTTTCGACAATCTTATAGTATTCATATAGGTTTCCATTTTTGGTAAACCGGCTTTTTTTGAGAAACACGGTACATGAACCCCCGCTTGTTTGGTGACTTTTTTGGGTAACTATTTTTATTATACAGCGAACGGATGGAGGATGTGCGACTATTGTGATTCCTCCTTTTTCTCAACCGAAACAAGGCAGCCTTGGGAAGGGCTGCCTTAGGGATTTCTTTTTTTGTATGAATATGCCTCGAACTGAGCGATGAATAGATGATCGCTTCTTGGTTAAGAGTCAGCGAGTATTACTTTTTATTAAATCATCCGAAGTTGAAGTGTACCTGATATCGGTTTCGTACATTCTGAGGAAGATAAACCTAAGCCATCCCCCTTCGGGATTGTCCGAATCCAATGTATCGGGAAATTCAAAAGAATTCGTACAGTCCCTCAACATAATCACTCGATAATTGTGATGGCGAGCACCAACGCAAGTATGAAACAGACAGGATTTGAGATGGAATCCTGCTACAAGGAGCGTATCGATCATCCATGTTTTTAGATAATAATCCAGCATCGTCCCGTTAAACCCATCCTTATGTGATTTAGGAATGACAGCTTCGGATTCTAACGGCTGAATGGAGCGGTTAAAAACAGGAGTTATTGGTTTCCAGCTGTTTTCTAGATAATCTAATCCGTGGATTCGTGTTGTAACATCATTAGGGCCGCCAACTCCGTGAATCGCATTGTATAAATAAACAACTTTCATTCCAACTTCTCTTGCGATTTTTAGTGCCTGATGAATCTGGTTTTCTACAATTTTATGGTCTGCCGAAGACTCGTCGCAATCAACTAATAATAAAGCGGTGTTCTCTGGAACAATAGGAATCCTTAAATTCGGATCCGCGTTGTATTTTTTTACAGGTAACAGGAATGTGCTAGAAAGAGAATCGTTGCCCATATAACCTCCTACAATTTAATATTGTACTGAAGGATAAGGATAAGGATAAGGTTCTTCCTTCTATACAGCGAAAATAAGTCACTCGTCGGATGCCTCTAAAGCTGCGAGTGTTATTCCGGCCGGTGTTGCCATTAGATCCGTTTTAATTTGCAATGCCTCCTCTCTATTTTGTGCAGGTGCTGACAGTACAAAGCCGGTTTCACTGTTCCAACTCCTTCGGGTTTCATTGGGGGATACTTCTTGTATTTCATAAATCAAAATTGTTAATTGTTCAAAGCCCGGACCGATATATAGGGTTCCATAAGAATAGGATTTAGGCACCCCATTCTCTATATAGGGATAGTACAACTCAGCTCCGCCATTTTTTCTGAATTTCATATTCAATCTTTTACTTTGTTCCGGAACAGGTACTTCCACGCCTTTGATGTTAATAAATCCTGTAAACGACCAACCCTCCACTTAAGAGCATTGTATTTTTCCATACCTAAGTGTCCAATCGTGGATTCCATCAATAAATTCTATGCGTGTTCAAGATACCCTTCACACTTTTACCATATACTTCTTGATATTGACTTGTAGCACAGCCACTTCTCCACGGCTTCCTGCACTTAAAAAGGCTGTTTCGTTTGAGCAGCAGCACACTCTGTCCGCTCAAGAACGAAAACAGCCTCTTCCTAGCCACCCTTCTAACTTTTCCTTTCTGATTAGCGTATAGAATTCATTTCCATCGCAAATGGATCGTTGAGTATGATAATGATATTCATTATCATACTATTTAGCATACAACAGCGCCGCTTCTCCCTTCTACCACTAGCCGGAGAATTTTCCCGGTTACAAGGTAAAACGGGCATAGAAAAACCGTCAGGAAATTACCCGACGGTCCAGTAACGTGTAAACAATTCGACTAGCTGACGGTACACCGGTCCACAGACCGCCTTTTTGCAGCCGGATCGTGTCCGGCTTCGCCCAAACGAAATGCGTACGGGGTAAGCTAACTGCGTGCAGCACAAAATAGAGGGTTCAACGGCTCGTATTCGCCTCCCTCTCTCCCGCAAATAACCGAATACGGTCGTTCCGTACAGCTCTTTTAAGCCGATTTTCAATTTGTTGTCGTTCAGACCGACCATTCGGGACAGCTCGACCAGCGATGGCGGATTGGCCATACGTTCCAGCACTATTTCGCGCACCCGTTTTATTTTATGGATTTCATCGGTGGACAAGCTCGTACGCTTCGGTTCGTCAAAAAAGGACTGAAACGCCGACAGCAGGAGCTCCAGAACGCGGCACTCCGTCTCCAGATTTGTAACGCCGCTCTTCTGCACGGAATGAGTCAACCTCCCTGCAATCACAGAAGCCGCCGGATTGATCGATTCTTGAAAAAGGCGGTACGACTGTCTTCCAAGCAAATTGGCAAAGTCCAACCGTCCGCCGGAAAAATCTTCAAGATACCGGTGGAAGGTCGAAACGGGAATCCCGAGCCCGAGCACCCGATACCGCTGATTCCCGGCGAATTCGAACTGCGCCTCCACCTCGCCGATCAGTTGAAGCGCGCACATCCCCGGTGTTATTTCGTACGGTTTGCGTTCGATATGGAGAACTCTCGTTCCTTGCAGACAATATAGAAGCTCGACCATCGGCGATCTCGTCGCAACCGGCATCACAAAATCTCCGTGACAGGATAACTCCAAGCATACGACCTCCAGATCGGGACGGGGACCGAAGCGGCGGATCGTCCCCTTGCCGATAGACGATCGCAGCTGCTTCGATTCCGAGCCGTGTCCGCTTGGCCCGTGCAACCCGAAGCCGTCGAAAAACAATCGAATGTTATGATGGAAGTCTGACATCGGTTTGGCTCCGTTTCTCCATTACGTTTTAAGATAATGATAATCATTATCATTAATTTTATGTCATAGAGAAGCCCTTTACAAGCGGAGAGAAGCGCTTTTTCTTCGTCTCATTAGAATCCGTCAACAGATTTGAAGAGAGGAAGACTCCTCCATCATTCAGGGACCGCTAACAAGCCGGTCTTGCTGCAAACAACCAAATGCCGCTCCCCTCAACGATCCCAGGTGAAGCGGCATGGCCGGCATTTCTCATCAAGCTTCCTGTCCAAACACTGCAGCGCGCCCAAACCGAATGATGCAAGCACTGGTCTGCGTCAGATCAAAGCTTATATTCAATCAGAATGTAAGCACAATCATCTGATGAATATGCAGCTCCGGTACAATCAGCTTCACCGTCCCGTCCTGCCAGCCCCAGGACAACGCCTCTCCCGACGGAGCGAGCGATACGTCGCGCGGCTTACGCGGCGGCCTCAGGCTAACCGGGATCGCGGTTCGCACCGGCAGCTCCTCGATCACCGTATTCCCGGTACTTCGCTTAGCGCCGTATTGGACGAGGTGAAGCACCCAGCGGTCGGGCCCAATCTGGCTCATCAGCGATACCTCGATCGAAGGCGATCGGGTGTCCGCTTCCACAATCCGCTCCTCCGGATCGACCAACAGGTCGATCATGTTCAGCGCCAACTGCCTGGCGTTGCGGCTGCCGATGTGGAAATAGTCCTCCGCCAGCGGAACGGCTGCGATCGCGATCTTCCCCTTGCCGAACGAGGCCAGCACCGCTCCGGGCTCTCCGCTCACCTCGCCGGCCGGCGCGTGGAAATGCCCGAAGCGGACGGCCGGATCGATGCCCTCATACGGCTCATGCAGCGCGGCGATCGTCTCGGCTCGCGGTCCGGGCGTCAGACGGACGAAGTCGCCCTTGACGAAGTAAGGGACCGGGGCGACGGAAGCAGCCAGCCTTGGCAGCGGCCGGATAAACGTGCCGGCGAACCGGCCGGGTCCGTCATACCGGACATCCGCCATTTCCTCCAGCACCTCCCTCCAGTCGTCCTGCTCCCAAAGGCCCGCGCCAGTCACAAGCAGCTTTCCGCCGCTTTCGACAAAATCCCGGACCGCTTGCGCCAGAGCCGGATCGAATGTACGGTTCTCCGCGAGCCAGATGCAGGTATATTTGGAGAAATCGCTGTCCTGATCGATGATGTCGTAATGCCGGCTGCCTTCGAGCAGCGCCAGGCCCGCGCCATACAGCGCCGCCCTCGTCTGCCTCCCGCTATTGCTCGCGTTGCCGCTCGAAGAGGCTTTGCGCTGACGGTCGGCGGCTAGCGCGATATAGGGCACCGATTTGGCGCCGGACGTCCAAGCTTCCCGCTCCTTCACGAAGCGGAACGCTTCACCGATTAGCTCATAGACGCCCTCCTCCGGCTTGCCGGACGGCGTAAGCTGATCCCCGACGCAGCAATCGCCGAGCGTAGCCATAATCGTGGCGCACTCGAATTTCAACTGTACGGGGTTGTTCAGACTGCCGAAATACCCCCAATTTTTCGGAAATCGCGTCGTCATTCCACCGGAAGGTTTCGGCAAGGTGCGAATGTACCGGGCGATCACCGGGTAATGGTAGCTGTTCCAGCTGACCGGCGCCTCCAGCTCGATAAAATCGAGCGCCTCGCTGCGCGCTCCGCCTACATACCACTGGTTGTTGCACGTAAATGCCAGATCCGGCCGCCCGAATGTTTTGACAATGTCCCGCGTCTTCACCATGAAGTCGTCCAGCGTGACGCGCTCGAGCCGCTCCTGATGCTCTTCCCGCTCCAGGTCGAGTCCGAGCTGCTCCGCTTTTTGATTGCAATAGCGGCAATAACAATTGCCTTCCCCCGGTATC
Organism: Paenibacillus sp. GYB004; assembly: GCF_036577605.1. Lineage (NCBI taxonomy): Bacteria > Bacillati > Bacillota > Bacilli > Caryophanales > Paenibacillaceae > Paenibacillus > Paenibacillus sp. GYB004. The sequence continues at coordinate 56,403 of NZ_JARBDB010000073.1, read as the reverse complement.
ATCACCATATCGAGGAAAATGCCCGCCACCTCCGGAAACCGCTGCACGAACGCTCTGAGCTGCGGCCAGAACCATGTTTCCGTAAACGGGGAATTCAGGCAGGTCCATCCCCACTCCGTTCCGTTTTTCGTATCGAGTGCGGCGCCCTCTTTCGTAACGATCGACCAATCGGGATGCTCGATGACGGCCCGGTCGTGAATCCCAACGGAGAAATGGACATAGATGGCGATGCCTTCCCGCTTGGCGACAGGCAGAAGCGGAGCGAGCATATCCCGCTCCAGTCCGGGATGGACGAGACCGGAGCCGGCTTCGTAATAAGCATTGCCGCAAGCGCAGGCGCCGAAGACGACTGTGACGGCGTTCACCTCCGCCTCCTTCCAGGTGCGGACCAGCGCTTCCGGATCGTATTCGTGTCCGACCCGTTTCACCCAATGCGGCGTGTGGAAATCCAGATGAATTTTTCGGTTTGTCGCTTGCTTTTCGATCATGGCCGTTCCCCCTTAATGCTTGGCGTTCGCTTTATTTATAACGTACTAAGCCGCAGTTCATAAAAATACTGCACAATAGGATGCTTGAATTTCATCTTTTCGCTCATAGTTAATATTCGTTTTTTTCCAACTCGTCTGTCTATCAATGCTAGAACATTCAATAGAATCTCGTCGCTCTCTAAGCTTTCCTCGATAGAAGCAGACAGAAACTTAGTAGCGATAACGATAAAATTGGATTTACATAAGGTTGACTGCGCCGACAGAAGCGCCTTTGCATATACTGTTTTTTTTCTGCTTGCTGCAATTACTTTCAGACGATCCTCCGGAACGTCCCCCTTGATCTCTTTTCGGACGGCTTCCAGATCTTCATTATCGACGGGAATTTGGATGTCCGGATCATTCTTAATTTCCAGCTCCGACTGATACCATCTGATGAAGTTGGCTGTATCCCCCATATTCAGTACGTTCTTTTTATCTACAGCAAGATTGCAAAGCCCAGCTTTATCGGGTAAATAACGGTAGCTCGTCGCAAGGTATTCGACCCTTCCATGCAAGGCAGGACAGAGAAAACTTTCCAGATTTTGTTTCAATTTGCTCCAGGACATGTACTACTCCTTGTTTTATAGGAATTACTGCCTACCTGAGGCAGTTGATCTATTCTCCATCATACTATAACAAACGTCATCTCCTCTATGTTCGATAGAAATAAGTTAAATCAATAGAGCGGGCGAAAATAGTCGCTGCAAACAAAAAAGAAAGCTTGATCTCTCAAGCTTTCCCGTAACCATTTATGTAGACGGCTTGGTGTCCCTAGACAGTTACAGTTCCAGTTCATCCAGAAATACTTCGCGTCCTCCCTGTTCCCGGCTGCGGATACCGGCAATAATCAACTTGCACAGCTCGACGGTCTCCGTGAAGGGATAAGGCCGCTCTCCGGTGCGGACATAGCCGACAAAGCTTTGGAGCTGGGCCTTGAAGGAATAGAAGGTGTCCCTTGTGCGCACAACGGCGTAATCATCGGTTCCGCACAGCTGCAAAATCCCGTAAGAGCCATACAGGTCCTCAATGACCGCCACGACGATGTCCACTCCACTGTGGTGCTTCAAATGGACGATACTGCGCTCCTTCGTACCGGAATGGCGCACCGAAAGGAATCCCGGCCCGACAATCGTATACACCGCCTCCAAAGAATGGATGCCGTACCGTTCCCAGCTTTTGAGCATCGTCGCGGAGACGAATCGCAACTGCCCCAGACTGTGCGTCGACAGGCGGTAAGGCAGAAACTCCTTGCTGTACCGCGAGCTGCTCGACGACAGTATCGCCTTGCCTTCCTCCACCCACCGGCAAAATTGCCGTAAATCCGCTTCGTTATCGGTCAGCGGCTTATCCACGAATACCGGCAGCCCCGCTTCGACAAACGGCCGGCACCGCTCCACATGCTCACTCCCGATATCGGTCGTGATCAATACCGCATCCACATGGCCGATCACGTCCTCCGGCCGCGCCACCACCTGACCGATCCGGGAGGCCCGGGCGACTTGCTCCCCCTCCTCCGGACGATCCGTCCATATATGCGTCACTCGCGCTCCGGGTATCCCGAACTGTTCCGCTGGCTGCCGGCTCAAGTATGGGAAGATCGCCGGATAAGGACATGTCTTCATTTCCTCCTCCCGGTATCCGTTCACAATGGCGCTCCAGGAGTACGGGTGCCCGTTCCCTTCCACCATACCCAGCATGGCCAATCGCAGTTCCCGATTCAACATAATGCCGCTCCCTTCCGTGTATCCATCACTCATCCCATAATTCTCGCAAGCCTTGCACCGTCTTGTCAACGAGCTGCTTCCCCGCCTCCGTGCCTGCCGGATTGTTGGCCGGAATCGAGCCGTAACCGCCACCCTGCAGCGATTTGGGACTTGGCAAGTAAGTGCCTCCTCCTGCAAGCTGTACGAGAAACGTCTGGACGGCAGGACTTCGAACTTTGATCCGGATGCCGTAATCGACATATAACTCGAACGGATTGGAAGCAAGGGCGATATCGCCGAGACGGAGCAGATGAATTTCGACAGGCAGCGATCGGTTCCGCTTCTGATGCTCGAGGCGATTCACCACATTTTGATTCCAATGCATCTGACGATAAGCTGCGCTTGCCGCAACATACCATCGTTTCTGTCTCCGCATCGGGTCTTGTTCCAGCTGACCTAGCTCCTTTTCATACACGGCCCGCAGATGCTCTGCTTCTTGCCCGGCGCTTGCGGCATCCGCTGCGGTCAGAGGGTTAACGGGGAGATCGAGCTTCACAACCCGGTGACGCAGAATGGGCGCATAATCGATGACTTGACTTATTGGCGGCAGCAGCGCGCATACTTCATCCGCGATACGCATAGCGATCTCTTGTCTTGCCGTTTGTCCTTTCAGCATCCGCATCCGCTCATAGGCCGCGCTTTCGAACAGCGGAAACGGGCACAACTCGCCGGCGGCGCTGCATTGGGCGAGGATATATAAGTGTTCTCCGAAACGATGGCGCAGCTCCCGCCTCGTTTCGTACCAATAATCCGCGCTGACCGAGAACTCGCTTTCGCTAAGCTGCGAGGGACACGGCACATTAACGATCAGTCCGGCCAAATCCCCGTTCGGTTCATACGTCGCCAGCACTTGGAGACTGTGGTCCTCATATCCTTCTACATGGCTAAAACCTTCGGATGCCGGCGGTACGAGCCCGTACTTGGCGCTGACGCCCTCCTGATTGACCCAACGGCGGTTTCGTCCGAGCACCGCATCGCCGATCCCGTAAGCGATACCCGCCTGCTTCCGCTTTTGCCAGGCTTCGGCTATCGCCTCCGCGATCCGCGCGGCCGCAAATTCCACGTACGTCTCCACCGGTAAATAGTCAAGTTCAACGCCGACTCCGAGCGCCGTATGAGCGGCCAGGGGGGACGGAAATCTCGTTTCCGGACCGGTATGCGTATGGGTAGCGTGAATCAGAACAACCGCCGGGTCCAGCTCGTCGCCGACTGCACTTCCAAGCTTGTCGCGAACCCGATCACGCAGTTCCTCCGATATAGCCAGCAGATCGCAGCTGACGATAACCGACTTCGCTTCGGCCGATTCCAGCACGCAGGCCGTTGCGCTCAGCGGATCGAGCACGCCTTCGGATAACCGGGCGTGGAACATGCCCGACAGAAGCGCAGGCCGCTCAGGTGTAATATCGGCTTCCGCCCATCCGATTTTCAAGTAACCTGACATATAAGGTCCTCCTCCGGTTTCGAGGCAAGGGACGATTTCACGGCCGACCGTTTTTCTCCGATAAGCTCCGCCACATATTCTGCGAACGGGAACGAGCAAGTAAAAGCCGGCGACACGGCATTCAGCACGTGAATGGAACCGGCGTCCCCCTCTACCACAAAATCCTGCACGAGTTCCAGCGTCTTTTTGTTCAGCAACTGTGCGCGAATGCCCGGCTGCAAAAAATCGCCGAATCCGTTCCGGTCCATTGCTTTGACCATTTTGAGCGACAAGCCGATGAAGTTCGCTTTGTCATATTTCTTCATTTCTTCGAAAGCAAGCTGGCGGAAATGAAACGAATTGGTCAGAAACAGCTTCGCTTCGTAATACAGAATTTGAATAAACTCCCCCAGATTAAACCGATGAAACCCTTTGTAATTTTCACGCCAGAAGGCGGGAATCGCGGTCGGTCCGATTTTGATGCTCCCGTCAACCGTCTTGGTAAAGTGGACGCCGAGAAAAGGATTGTTCAAGTTCGGAACCGGGTATATGTTCGTTGTTACGTCAGACTTGTTTTTCGCATATTTCATATAGATGCCTTTGAACGGAATGATCGTATACTGCAGTCCGAAGCCGAAATCGCGGGCAATCCGATCGGCAAACAGACCGGCAGCGTTAATGAAATAGCCGCACGTGAATACCGGCTTGTTGGTCCGGATCGTCTGGTGCGACCTGCCGGTATACTTGGTATTGAAAAAGAAATCTACGCCGCCAGACACAAGCTCTCTCTTCAGACACTGGCACACTTCCACCGGATCTACCGAGGCGGTATCCGGCGAGTACAACGCCTTCCTGTACGTCCTGACGTTCGGTTCAATCCGGGCCGCTTCCTCCTCGCTCAGCCATTCCAGTCGAACGCCGTTGCGTGCCGCCCGCCGCTTCAGCTCCTCGAGCCCCTGCAGCTCCGACTCGTCCGAGGCTACGACCAGTTTGCCGCACGGATTGATGAACAACCCGTTCTGCTCGCAGTATTTCTTCATCGCACGATTGCCGTCGCGCGTAAATCTTGCTTTCAGGCTGTCCGCCGTATAATAAAATCCGGCATGCAGAACACCGCTGTTGCGTCCGCTGGCATGCTTGGCAACGTCCGACTCCTTCTCGATGATCGCAATGCGCGCCTGAGGCTCCCGGCGGATCAGTTCCCTGGCGATCGACAGCCCGATGATACCGGCTCCTGCGATTAAATAATCGTACCGCAATGTGTTCCACCTCTTCCGCGATGTGCCGCTTTTGAGTCCGGCCTTATTCGTTATTTCGCCGTATATCCTCCATCGACTGGCAGGTTCGCACCCGTTATATAACTCGACGCTTCCGAGGCGAGAAATACGATGGCGCCCATCAGATCCGTATCGCCCGCCATCCGGCCGAGCAGTGTCCGTTTCTTGTATCGTTCGGTAAAGATGTCCGGGGTCATCTTCGTCCAGTACCCGCCCGGACTAACGCAGTTGCAGCGAACCCCCTCGGGACCGTAATGGCTCGCAACGTATCGGGTGAAATTGATCATGCCCGCCTTATGAAAGAAATAATCCGGATTAACCTTTGTGCCGAGTCCTTCATAAAGCGTCGTATCCGGCCCGACCATCCCGTACATCGAGCCAATATTGATGATCGACCCGGATTGCCGTTCGGCCATCCTGTTGCCGAATGCGCGGGTAGCGATAAAAAGCCCCGTTGCATTGACCTTCATGCTCTCAGCGAATTTGAACGACTCTTCCTCCCAGCCGTTTTTCATCGGGCGGGCGACGGCGTTATTGACGAGCACGTCAACTTGTCCTTCTTCCTGAACGATCCGGTCTTTCGCAGCGTGGATCGAAGACTCGTCGCTCAAATCCATATAGACCGCTTTCACCGCATGCCCGGTCTCATGAAACTCCCGCTCCAGCAGCTCAAGCTGGTCTTGGCGGCTGGAAGTCAGCCAGGTGCTCGCTCCCGCCTCCGCTAGCGCCTTCACGATTTGCCGGCCGTACTTGCCGGCCCCGCCCGTTACGACTGCCACCTTGCCCAATAAAGAGAATGCTTCCATTATATTCGCCACGGTGTTCATCCTTTTCCCATTTTTGCTTCGTAACACTTCTCTTATTGCGAGACAAAATCTCGTTTAATGAACAAAAGAATGGGCTTTCTTTGCAGAAAGCCGGCATCCCTTATCTTACTCCACTACACCTCTCGGAACGTAGCCAAGCCGCTCGGATATTAGTACGGCATAGTCGCGGACAACTTCGGCGACCGGTTCCAGACTGCCGTTTCCGAACGAACGCCCGCCCACGCTGATCGCCGCTACAACCTGGCTCGTATGGTCCCGGATCGGAAACGCGACGCAGCGAAATCCTATCGACAGTTCTTCATCGTCGATCGCATAACCGCGAGACTGCACCTGCTTGAGTTCTTCCATATACGCTTCGACCGTCCGGATCGACTTGGGCGTATGAACCGACAGACCGTGCTTGTTCAGGATGTCCAGAGCTTGCACTTCGTCCAGCCAAGCCATCAGCACTTTGCCGAGCGCTGTCGCGCTCACCGGATTGCGTACGCCGACAGGGGCGTTCACTCGCGTCGATTTCGGCGATTCCTGGTTTAGCAAGTACAGTACGGTACCCTCGTGCAATATTCCCAGATGCGCCTTTTCCCCTAATTTCTCGGCCAATTCCGGCAAGAAACGTTTCCCTTCGGTAATGAGCGCATTGTTGGCGTAAACCGAACCGAGTTCGAAGCATTTCGGCCCGACCTGGTACTTGCCTGTCTCCGGGTTCTGTTCGAGCAGCTGGTGCGCTTCCGCCGTGGCGAGCAGCCGGTGTACGACGCTTTTATGCAGCTTCAGATGCTCGGCGACGTCTGTAATGCCAAGCGGTCTGCGCTCACGGATGAACAGCTCGAATACCGAGAAGGCCCGATCGACGGATTGCACGATATAATACGGCGTATTTTCTTTCTTCATAGCTGCGCCTCCCCTTCGGTCTCATAATGCGAGAACGTTTCTCCAGATTCTATATAAGAATCATATAGGATCGGCCTCTTTGTTGTCAATCGTTCTGCCGTCGGTCCTTGCATGTAAAGCGACTACTTCCCGAAAGAAGCAGCCGCATTTGAACCTTTCCCTTCCTGCCGGGCACGTTATTGATACAACACCGCATCGTCGATATACAATGTTGTCCCTGCTTCGATCCCGCTTAAACGCAGGTGGACCTGTACGTAACTCACATCCACTTGATTGACGTCATCCGGAATCCACCCCGCATAGCGGATCGCCTTCCACTGCCCGCTTGTATCCACCGGATAAGAGGGCGACGTATACGTCCCGATAATTTTTTTCTGCGCATCGGTCAGGTTGATATATAAACGCATCGTACCCGAACTCGTTTGACCGGGAGGCAGCTTGACATAGGCTTGGGCCGCGAAAGGTCCCGTCTGGGGCACGACGTACTGGTACGGTCCGCCGAGTTGCAGCCCGTTAGCAGCCAAGCTGTACTGCCCGGTTCGCGCTTCATCGCCGCTTCGAGCGATCGTCCCGGTTGAAGGAAGCCAATTCCCCCATGGAGGAGCGGCCGTCGTCCCCATTTCAAAGGAATCGTTTTCCGTAATCGACGCAGCGGAGCCGCTCGTAATCGCAAGCAGCAATCGCGCGAATTCCCGCTGGTCGGACGGCTCGGTTTGCTGGGCGAGTGCGTTCACCTGCTGCGTAAGCGGTCCCCCGTTCGGCTCATTCGTCCGGATCTCATCAACCAACGGCCATAACGTTTGGGCTGTCACCCATTCTTCCTCATACTGGAAAACCTCCGCATCGTCGAGGTAAACGAGCGCGTCCTGCTCCATGCCGTCCAGGGTTATAACGACCTGGATCTGCTTGACCTCGCTCCCTTGGACGGCAGCAGGGACATCCTCCAGTATGCTGACGGAAGACCACTCCCCGGCTGTACGCGCAAGCGGAGTTACACTCGTCACGATCGACTTGAGCGTTTTCCCTTGCGCATCTTTCAAATGGAGATTGAGCTGAATCGTGCCGGCCGTCCCGGATTGAGGCGGCGTATAATAATACACCTGAGCGGCAGTCAGTCCGGGCTTCACTGCGAACGTTTGGTAAGGTCCGCCGCGAACCATCCCTTCCACCTTCAAGCTCGCCGTCCCCCGGTGCGACACCTGCTCGGTACGCTGGATCGTGCCGAATGTCGGTATCCAGCTCTGCCACGCCGCCGCTTGCGCTCCGCCTTCCTCGAACGAAGCGTTTGCCGATAAGGACAGCATGCTGGAACCGGTCCGCAGCAGCAAGCGGGCAAAGTCGCGTACAGGCGCGGATGGCGACGTATTCGCCAGAAGCTGTACCTGCTGGGTGACCGCTCCGCCCAGCGGTTCCTCTTCTTTCATATAAGCCGCCAGATACCAAAACGCCGACGCGTTCCATCCCGTCCAGTCCACCAGCGGAAGCGAGGACGGAGGGAATGCAAGCGCGATCTCATCGTTGTACGCCTCCAGATGGTCATGCCGCTCCGCCGCATAGGCGAGACGAGATTCAAGCGTTCCGGTCACTTCCGTCAGCAGATCCAGGGCATCCTGCTCCTGCTGCGGCCTTTCATACAACTTCGGATAGCTGCGCGCCGATGCTTCGTAATAATCGAACGATTGCTCCAACAGAAGCGCCCGTTTGTGCTGCTGCACCGTTCCGGCCTTGGCTACGGCAGACGCAAGAAGCTGCCTGCTCGTCGTCAGATCGGATTCCGCCACCAGATTCAGATACGAGGCGTCGCTGATGGACAAATAGGTGCTGTTCTTCCGGTCCCCGAACCAAGGGGACTCCAACACCCGGTCCGTCCAGAACTTTTCCCACACATCAAAATACGCCTGGATATCCGGGGCGGCGGCAGGACCCACCATCCGTTCATACCATTCCATCAATAACGCATCGACGTCCTGATCCGGGTCCCACTGCAGCTTCGCAGCAAGCCATGCTTTCGGCCCATCCCCCAGTTGATCGTAAATTTCCGTATAATGGGCGATCACTTCGTGTTCCTTCGCATACTCGTACTGTTCGGCCATCAGGTGCGGATAGACGCGCGGAAGCGTATAGTAGATGCCGTACAAGTAGTCGTACCAGGCAAGCTGGCTGGCGGCGGCCGACCACTGGACATTCTGCGCCTCCCCGTCATCGCGGACGTTCTCGTCCGCCCAGGCCATCCGGTCTTTCGTCAGCACGGGCACGACCCTCTCGTGAAGCGGAAACGATGGCGGGTCCATCACGTTTTTATAAGCAAGCACCCCGAACCATTTGTCCGGATATACTTGCAAAACCTGCTCGGCCACCTCGTTGACCCATGCATAATAAATGTCCGACATATTAACGAGCCCGATCGAATTCAATTGTCCCGGATAAGCTGGATGGGTCGGATTCGTCTCGCAGTAGTCTACGGAATCGTTAACCCCAAGCGAAAAAAACGTCTGGTTCGGATTCGCCGCAAAGTAGGCCAGGATGCGATCCACCGCAGTAGTAACGGTACCGGGCTCGGTGAAGCAAGGCTGCCAGCCGTGCATCGGCCGGTCCGGCGCCTTATGGCCGGGGTAATACTCCGGGTGGGTCGTCCCGTACTCCTCAACCGGGAACAGCGAGAAGAGGTTGTGCATGAAGACCATGCCCTTCCACTTGTTGTAGTTGCCCTGCAGTCGGTTGTTCTGCGCCCATTCAAAATAAGGCTGTCTGGCGCTTTGCACCGCCGGGGACCCGCCGTACGGACTCATCATGCGAAACGCAAACGCCGGCTCCTGCCGCACATCTTCCCTCTCTATCGACAAACTCGCGTGCTGCGGCACGTCCTCCCCATCCGGACCGGGGAACAGCCATCTGACGCCGACATACCGTTCCAGAAATTCCAGGACGCCATTATGAGTCCCCCATACGGACGGGCCGGCAATACGAATCGCCGAACCGTGCATATGGATCAGGAAACCGTCCTCCTTCACACCGTCCAGGGCAGCGTCGACATGGGAATCGGGTGCGAAAGCGTCCAGCCCCACCTCAATCCGCGTCATCGTCCCCGTACCGCCGCCCAGTTCGCTTGCCCCATAAACCGAGAGGAGCACGCCTGTAGACTTGTGCACATAGTCGACAAGTTGGTTCGCACTTCGCATTGTCTGTTCCTCCGCCTGGTCGGCGACAACGACGACGGCTTTGGCTTCTCCGTTTACGACGATGGGCAGAGTCTCCGTCTCTTGATTCGGCGACGGATTGCCCCCCTGCAGTTCGAGAATCAGCGTGTCGATCGCCTCATCCATGGAGACAATCGCGGCGGAGGTAATCAGTCCGATCTGCTCAAGTGCCGGTGCATGAATAAAACTGCGCATATCGTTCAAGTACGCGACCGCCTGCTCGCTGTTGTTTTGTGCGATGAGGATTTGGATGATTTGCTCGCGGTAACGCATTTCTGCCGAGACTCCTGCCGCCATGTCCCCGGAAGCTTCCAGCTGATTGATATGCTGCGCCAATGGCGACGCCTGCGATTGCTGGGCTTCTGTACGCAGCGAGCTTAACACTAGCAGCAGGATAGTCGATACAACAAGAAGCAACAAAGTAATCCGACTTGTTCTGGATGGATGGGGGTAGTCATTCAAATGAACCTCGTCCTCTCCGTCGTTTGATGGATACGTTTACCGTCCTGCTGTTCATTTTCCTTTCTGTGCTGCGATTGCTTTGTCCGCTTCTTCTGCCGCAACCCGTAAAGCGGTGTTCACATCGGCCGTTTTGCCCGTTGCCAGATTCGTCATCTCCTTCACAAGCGCCGCCTGCGCGACCGCATCGTACGGTGTCGGCGTATACGGCTCCGCCAGTTTGTCCGGGAACATCGCCTCGGCATGAATCGTTTTCCCGTTCAGCCATGGAATGTTCTTACCGAATTCGGATTTCGCCTTCGGATCGTTCAGTACCGACAACGTGCCTCGCCGCGCCATATTCAGCATGTTTTCCTCAGAAGCCAGATAGGCTACCACCTGAAAAGCTTCGTCTTTATGTTTGCTCGTGCTGGTGACGGCCGTAATCGTTCCATGGATGGAGCTGCCTACCCCCGGCAGATCGGCGAACGTAGGCGCTTTGGCGATGTCCCAATTAATTCCGGTCCACGTTCCGTTCAAATCCGTCGAAGCGATATACATGGCGGCCCGGCCTTCCTTCGTAAAGGCTGTTGCGACGTTCGCCTCGTTGCCCGGAATTTGCTGAAAACGCACCAGGTTGGAAACGAACCGCTGCCATTTCGGCTCCTTGACGAATAATGATTGATGGCTGACCGGATCGACCATGCCGATGCTCAGTTGATTAACCAGCATCATATGACGGTAATCGATCACCGCGCCCAAATATTGCACGCCGCCTTCATTTCTCGTCATCTTTTTCGCGATCTCATACGTCTCGTCCCACGTTAATCCGTCTTTCGGATACTTTTCTCCGAACTTGTCGAACAAATCTTTGTTGTAGTAAATTTTGTGTGCGCTCCGATTGACCGGCAGTCCGTACAGCGCTCCCCCTGTGACGGATTTTTGCGCGGTAATGGATTGCGGGTATAAGATATTGAGATTATAGCCGTGCTTTTTGATCAGCTCGCTAATGTCGTAGGCCAGTTTCGTATCGACCAATTGCTTGCCGATGTTCGACAGCCCGACGGCCATCAGATCCACCTGCATTCGGGTGGCAAGCGCGCTTTCCAAGGTCACTTGTCCCCCGCCGGTGTCGTCTTTCGTACCCAGCAAGTAGTAGTCGATCGTGATATGCGGAAACTTTTTCTTCAGCGCCGGGCCGTCCTCTTCCATAAACTTTTCCTTGGTCACGCTACCCAGCATCGTCAGTTGTACCGGTTCCGGCTGTGTGACGGCCGGCGGCGTTTCCGTCTTGTCTCCGGCTTGTTCATTTCCTTTGTCACCGCTCGTGCATCCTGCTGCGAACAGCAGGCTGGCCGCTATACAAGCAGTTGAAGCGATACCCGCTTTTCCGGTTACCTTTAATGGATACATGCCGATAATCCCCCTTGGTTGTTTCTTTTAAATGTAAAGCTACCCTTGCAGCTCGCACAACGTTCCGGCAATATACCGGTATCCATCCGTATCGTAATAGTAATACGTCACCAGCACGGTATGGTCATCCAGTTGAACGGAGCTTGTGTAGCCGATGTCTCTCCCGCTCGCATCTTCCCGCAGCACGATCTCCTCCGATGCGTCCCAGCGCTCGCACTCAGGGTCGAGAAGAGCGGCGCGGATTCCATACGGCTCATACCGGTGACCGTACGTCAACAGCAGACGTCCGTCCTTCAATAACAAACCGTGAAACGGACTTGGCGAGTAAAACGGCTGTGCCGCCGGACGGCTCCAGGTAACCCCGTCATCGGTCGACTCCGACGTATACAGCGGACAACGGTTCGCTTCCGGCCGGCTTCCCTGCAGGCGAGTCCGCATCAAGACGATCAGCTTGCCCGACGGTGCGCGGTACAGAAGCGGCTCCTGAAAGTCGCAGCCGTCGATGGAGCGGACCGTGCCTTGAATCGTCCAAGTATGGCCGCAATTTTCCGTCCGTGCGATCAATACCTCAAATCCGTCCGAACCAAGCCGGTACATCGGAATGAGCAAACTTCCGTCCTTCGCCTGGACGCCCGTTCCCCGTATCGCAACGTCCGGGATCGAAATCGCGACAGGCTGATCCCACGTCTTGCCGTCATCGTTCGAACGAATCGTGTACGCCCCTGCTTTGCGCGCCCGCCATTGATCATACACGGCACGATCACGGGGCTGTTCGGGCAAATCTCCGGTCTCGAACACTTTCCACATAAAAAAAGTGCCCACAATGGTGCCGTCAAACATCACATTCAGACAAGGGTCCTGCACCCCATAAAAGAAGTGATCGAATAACACCTCTGCTTCCGCACTCCAGTTGCGCCCATCCGCCGAAGAAATCGTGACGGCCTTGGACGACGGGTCAATATGATCGTAACGCCCATACACCGATCGCCGATCCGGCGCTTGGCGAAAACCGACCAAGTAACCGCCGTCGTTTAAATGGATTGCACTCGGGAACGTGTTATATTTAGCATCTTTGTACAAAACCATATGTTCCCGCACCGTAAGTCCCTTCACAGCGTATAACCTCCCTGATGCTTGCTGAGTAGCTTGACTTTATTGAAACTTGTTTGGGTGGCTTTACCTCATTAAAACTTGCTTGAGCGTTTGACTTCATAAAAACTTGCTTGGGTGGCTCGACTTCATTTGCCATTTTGCCCCGGATAGATGATAACGCTTCCATTCGTACTCTAAAAACGTTTTCCCTCATTCTCACGCCCGTTTTCCGTTTTCCGTTTTCCGTTTTCCGTTTTCCGTTTTCCGTTTTCATCTTGCTCTCAGCTATTTTCTCTGTATGGTTTGTTAAACCCTCCCTCTGTATTTCTCTTATTACGAGAAATGGTCTCGAAAAGACTTTAAAAAATGAAGACTTTGCTATTCAAAGACAAAGCCCATCCATCATTTCTCTTATTACGAGACGTCTTCTCGTATTATATTCATTATATAAGGAACTCCTTATAACCGTCAAGAAATATTGAAGGACCGGACGCACCGTTTCCCGCCAGTTGCCGGCTCCTATGCCGCCTCCGGACGCTCTCCTGTCGATCTGTGTTGAGACCGATAAGACTATTTGGGTATTCGCCACTAATGTCGCTCTGACGATAACAGGGAGAGAAGAACCGAACCCAAGAATAGCGGTTTGCACCCTTTATTTTGTCTAAAAACCGCTTGGGTGGGGATATAAGAGCGGTTTGGAGCTGCTAAGATCGGCGAAACGGGGGTTCCCCTACACACGTCCAGCGGTCGTTGCATTGGCGACTGATTAAACTCCGTACGTTGAAATCGTAACGTGAAGCGTCCCCTGCGATCAAGTTGTCGAAGTAGACGTTAATCTCTTGTCCGGTTAATCTCCTCTTCGATTATCTTCTTCATAGACCTTTACTCCATGCTTGTAGGACTGTCTCCGTATGGAGGCGCTTCCCACAGCCCCGGCTTGCGGCCGGATGCGCACCTTGGCGAAGCCAAATGTCGGCATTCACGATTTGAGTCATTTCTACAAGCTGTTCCGGCAATCTACAGGATGACGCCGCGCATGTACTGAATGAAGTATGCAGGGGGGCAAACGGAGGAATGATAACCTCATTCCAATCTGATCAACGACAAACAAAGAGCGCAACTGCAGTCTATAGACCGCAAGTACGCTCTGAAAATGGTCCGGAATTCCTCCACTTTTGTACATTCGTTTCAATCGGTTCAGCAGCCGCTTCCGCGTATGCCCTTGCCATTACAAAAGGGCCGTAGAATTCTACGGCCCCCTGCCCACCATCAATCACAAAATCGTTTTCCAGTAGCACGCCACCCCAGGCTCGCCTCCGCCGTACACAAGCTCCAGTTCGCCATCGCCATCCAGATCCAGAACGCGTTTGAGCAGCCCCATACCCGGTACGATCTTACCCGTGTAGTGTATTCCGACCGGACTTGTCGTCCGGTATACCCGGCCGGTTTGCCTGTCGGCGCCGGACATAATGATCACTTCTTTGCAACCGTCCTTGTCCAAATCGACGGCTTGAATCTCGATCATTCGATTCGTGCTAACGATCAACTCGTGGCCGGATATCGGCAAGCTTCGAGCAGGATCGAGAACCGGCAGCCCGTCGGGACCGATGCCTTTGTTCAGCAAATAGTAGACGCCCGCTCCGGGATTCGGGTCTGTCTTGAATCCGCCTTGATACGTCGCTCCGCCTGCGATTAAATCTTCCAGCCCGTCTCCGTCCAGATCGACAGCCGCGGGACATACCCGGTTATGAATCCGGATGACGTTGCCGTCACAATCCTTCAGCGGTCCGGCGGACCGAAACTTGAATGCGTCTTCGCGCACCGCCTCACCGTCGTCGATGAGCAGATACAGCAAGCCTTTGTCACTTCCCGCAATGAGATGCTGGCGTCCGCTGCCGTCAAAGTCCCATTTGGCGATCTGATGAAAACCGCTGTCCGGCGCTTCCTGCCCGTCCGTTTCGCCCTCCATGCGGAATACGCCGTTTTGGTCTTCCACAGCCTTTCTTTCCGTCGATAAATAAACCCCGTCCGCCGTATTCACAATTTCGCGAACCTCGATTTGCGTCCACGTACTGTCCGCCAAATAACGCTTCCCGCTTTGCCGGTCTTCCAGCACGGCGGAATAATTATACCCGGAGGTGACCACATTGCGGCCACTGATCGGACCCATACAGACGAATTCCGGTACCAACCCGTCCGACTGTTTGTTCTGGAGTCTCAGAATGTGAGTACCAGCTGTAAGCAGCAGATCGTTGGCTCCGTCCGTTTGGTCCACAATCAGCTTGGCATGCAGGGAAAACAGTCCGAACATCGGCTTTTCCAGTCCGTCGATCTTCACTTCGCCCAGATTCCGGAAAACCGGCTTTCCGTTTCCGGCAGTATGTACCCGCTGCAAATAGTACAGTTTGGGAAGCCCGTAACCAGCCAAAACAAGCAGATCGTCGGAACCGGTCCGCGGATTGCGGAAAAGCGCAGGCCTTGTGAAAAAGCCGCGGAAGCCCTTGCCGTCCTCCAGGCCGTCCCCGAGCAAGAAGGGCGACCCGTTCTCGTCGTTTATTTTCTCGGCTGGCCGTACGTATTCCGTGCCTAACGACTCCAATAAGGCTTTCCCGTAAGCCGCCTTCGAATGTGCCAAGAGCTTCGTATACTCGATGCCGGTATATTGCGGTTTCCCTGCTCCGCCGCTTCCGTCAGGCAGCCACCACAGTCTGCCCGACATATCGCCGACGATCAGATCGAGCGATTGCCCGTCCGGATTGGGATAAACCATCGGGTAGATGTAGTTGTAAAAGTTCGGGTCGATATAGCCGTTCCCGTCACCTATCGTATGGTTCGGATTGTCGTACGGAATATTGAGCGGCAATCCCGACCGGCTGTCCTGCACTCTCTCTACGTACTCGAACGTGATGTCCGGATACGTTCCTTTGCGCTCGAACCAGTACAGGAACCCGTACCGGTCGGATACGATCAGATCGCCCTCCCCGTCCCGGTTCCAGTCGGCAGGGATGCCCATTGTCGGGACGAATTTGTTTTTGCACACCAGCTTTGGCGGTACGTCAAGCTCGCTGTCCTGCAAGTGATCGGTTGGATAAAGATAGATTCCCGACCATATTCTGCTGATCAGCAAGTCTTTGGCCCGCTCTGCCGACCAACTGACCATCGAGCCTGCCGTTACAAGCCCGAACGCAATCGGGCCGTATTCGGTCTTGATCGGGATTTGTTCGCCGAACTGAATGATAGGTTCCATCGATTTCGTCATACCTCCGCTGTATTATGGTTTTTGACTTTGCATGGCCGGATCAACTTATAAACCGGATAAACAAGTCTGCTTCCGCACTTAATGTAGTTGCGGCCATTTCCGAAATGAGCTCCTGTCCGGTCACGGACGGATCACGGATCGTTTGCAGGAAATCCTGCACATAGGCAACCGCATCCGAAATGGCGTTTTGACTTACAAGCTGTTGAATAACCGTTAAGCGGTACGTCAGGTGATCGGCGAATACGGCATTGATTTGACCCGACTTTCCGAATTGATCGACCCGGTTCAGCATCGCGCCCGCCGTACCGGTATCGGTGGGGACGAACAAGGTGAATTCGCACAAAATATCCGTACCGCTCGATTCCAATATTTCCACTTTGGCAAATCGCGCATGAACAGGCTGGTCGAAGACGATGTACTGCATCTGGTTCATAATGACATCTTCATATTCGGCGACCGGGCTGCCCCAATTTACGCCATCGGCGGACAAATAAACATTAGCGGTTTCCGGCAAGCTCTGTTTCAGGATGATTCCGATCTTACTGAACGGATACGACTGATCGAGCTCGATCGACCAATAGGCGCCCTCCCCTGTCTGTACTTTGGCAGCGGAATAATTGTAGGTCAGATTTCCGTCGATCGGACCGTGCGGATGGAAATTGCTATGGATATAGTTCATATCCGTCGAAATCTGCAGACTACCGTTCTTATACATCTTCCACAAGTCCAATTTTCCGGTTTCACTGTCCCAAATGGTCGTAGGCTCCTCATAGTTTAAAAAATCGTTCACCGTACTAAACGTTCCGCTGATCTTTTTGGCGCAAGAGTCGTAATATACCGTAAAAATACGTCCGTCGTCGAGCCGAACGCTGCTCGGGTAACTCTCATCCCCGCAATGCCCGGCATACATCAAGACCCGCTCCGAAACGGGCGTTCCGTCCGCCTGGATGATCTGACCGACGACCGGGCGGCCGAATGCATACAAACCTGAATAATCTCCCCATGTATGCAAAATGTTCGGGGCGGAGCTCCCCGGGTCGAGCACAAGCAGATTGGAGGCATGTGCCTCCATATCCGTCGGGACGGGCGTTGTCCAAGTTAAACCGTTGTCGTACGAATGGGCTTCGTGTGCATATTTAGCGGTTCGGATCATCACCATCAGGTGGCCGTTCCCGAGATCGGCCAATGCCGGCTCCACCCAGTTCGTTCCGTAAGGGTTCGGTATTTCCACTTCGTCGGCTTGCGGCCAGCTTATGCCTCCGTCCGGGCTTCTGCCGATCATAATTTTTGACTGCCAGTGGCCGGGCATTTTGCCGTAGCGCGGGATTAACAGATCGCCGTTATCCAGTTCAATCACCTTCGAGGTTGTCGCCGCATAGTCCAGCTTCGTCTCCACCAAGACCGGACTGGACCAAGTAAATCCCCCGTCGTTGGAACGGACCCTGTAAGTGCCCAAAATCTTCGAAGGACTCTGGCTCCAATCTGTGGAAAAATAAGTAAGGAGTAGCGTTCCATCGCTCGTCTGCATAACGCTGGGGTCACGGTCATCGTACACGGAATCCGCCACGGTTGTAGGGGCCGTCCATGTCTGTCCGTCATCGGCACTCCGCACCATGGAGATTCGCCCGCTTTGCGAAGTATGAGCCGGGCTGTCGTAATACACGACGATCAAGTCCCCGTTCTGAAGCTTCTCCACATCCGGGAAAAACGTATTCCGCGCTCCACCTGCCGCTACGGTCACATCAGGCTGCCCGGATTCGATATCCGCTCTCACGGGCTGGAAGGACACCAGGAACAAGCAGAGAAACAACAAAACCGACACAATACGAACCGTCTTATTCATTTTCATATCGATTCACGCTCCTTATCGTTTCCACTCGTCCAGCCGGATCATGGCGGTTTCCTCCGATTGGCGCAATGCCGTATTCAGATCCACCGTACCGAGCATGGCTTGCTCCGCCAAGCCGTTGTAAACGCCGACGATCCGGTTTTCATAGATGCCTTTGACCGGAACGGGCGCCATCTTGTTGTAAAACAACGCTTGCCAGTTTTTGTCCTTGAATGCCGTTTCCAGTCCGAGCGCCTGCTTGACGTCCTTGTTTTGCACGACCGGCATATATCCCTGCTTCGCCAGAGAAAGCTGAAACTCGTCGGATACCATATACTTCAGCACTTCCATAGCCGCCTCTTTGTTTTGCGATATATTCGTGATTCCGAAGTAGGCGGTGTACGGCTGAACGCCAACACTTGGCTGTTCTTTAAGCGTCGGCACCGACACCCAGTCCCAGTTAAACGCTTTCATCTCATTAGGCCAGGTCGGAGCCAGGGCGGATACGTAAGCAAGCATCGCTTGCGAGCGGTCTTTCATGAATGCGTTTACGACGTGGCTTTTATTTGTTTTCAAGCTGTTGAGATACGCTTTTACTTCCTGCATTTCCGTTGGCTCGATCAGCAGCTTCTGATAAAAGCTGCGCCACCGGCTGTCCTTATTGATCGTGGGCTGTTCCGTTTTCCCGTCGACAACGGGGATGGAATACGGGTTCATATAAAACATATAGGTGGAGAATGGCGCATACCCGATATATTGCGTGTCTCCGTCTTTGCGCGTCAGCCGCTTGGAAAGCGTATACACTTCGTCCCAAGTCATGCCGTTTTTCGGATACTCCACCCCGAATTTGTCGAATAGGTCTTTATTGTAATACAAAGCCATCGTATCCGTATGGATGGGAAGCGCATACAAGCCGTGCGGTGACGACTGAACGCCGCCGATGATCGACGGATCGAACCGTCCCAGGTCGACTTGATGTTTCTTTAGCAACTCGGTCATATCAGACTGCAGGCCGTATTGAATCGCTTCATTCTCGAAGGAGCCGACATTTGCGAAATAAATATCGAATGGCGTTTTCGCTGTGACCATTTCCGCGATTCCCGTTCCCGTACCGCTGCGATGGATATATTGGATCGTATAGTTGGGGAATTTCTCCCTCAATTTGTTGCCGTAGCGATTATTGAATTGCTCCGGCGCCAAGCCGCTGTGCGAATAAAAGATAACCTCTGCCGGTTCGTTGTTGGCCGTATCCATTTTTTCATTCTTTTCGGTTCCGCTAGCGCCATTTTGCCCGTTCCCCGTTCCGCCGCAGCCCGCTAATAAGGTCGTAACCAGCACCGAGGTTAGAAAAGCACTGGCTTTCGCATGTTTCGGCATGTCGTTAAACCCTCCTTTTATTTGATAGTGTTAGTCTTGCCCGTGTTTTTTCCTGACATTGACGCACTTGACCGCCACTGTGATAAAATAAAGCGACTGAGCAACCGAGGGGGATACTTATGGTGCAATCGCGCGATCTGGCTGCCACCACGTTCTGGGATCGTCTGAATATCAAGGTTCGCATTGGCTCGCTGCTTTTCGATGTTTTGCTCAACGACAATATCGTTCCCCGGGCGCTCGGGTATGTGCAGGAAAAGCATAATCACGCCGCCTTTGAGCTTCAATTCGTTTGGTCCGGTTCCGGTACTTTGATCTTTGACGAGACGGAGCAGATACTTGGAAGCGGTTCCATTCATCTGATCGGTCCGAACATTTTTCATGGGGTCAAACCTGACGCGAACGATCCTGTAGTTCGCAGTACGCTTCGCTTCACATTCCGTGAGGATAAAGAAAGCGACTCCTGGTTCCCTCTGACAGAATCGGAGCAATTGGAAGCCGTGCTATCCTCCGTGAATTACTGCCGCCTGCCGGCCGATGCGGATCATGGCATGTTATTCCGCCTTGTGGATGAAATCCGGCATGAAATCGCGACTCCTTCGCTGGGCTCGTATACGAACGTGCAAAGCTTGTTCGCGCAAATCATCGTTCGAGTCGCGCGCGCGGTCCGTCTGGATAGCGGAACGCCTGTCGATTACGCTATACCGAGTCGAGTCACGGACGATTTGCGCTCCCACATCATCGATGTTTTTTTCATGGGATACCGGCAAAATCTGACCCTGGAAATGCTCGCCGCACAATTAAGTTTAAGCACCAAGCAAGTCAACCGTCTGCTCAAGAAGTACTTCCAAACCTCATTTAAGCAAAAACTGCTTGATACAAGAGTCGAAGTGGCCAAGGACCTGCTGCGGACAAGCGCTTTGCCTGTGGAACGGATTGCCGGGGAAGTCGGCTACCCCTCGACCCACCGGTTTTATTACCTGTTTCAAAAAAAGCTGGGGATGACCCCGACCGAGTACAGAAACCGAAATCAAGATGGCATGAGCCGTTCCGATCCTTGATCAAACCTCCCTTCGTAACCAAGTGTACCGGTAATAAATGGGATCAACAATCAACGAAGCGGACATCTTTTGCGACGAAATGTCCCGTTTTGAGGCGGCAACACATTCGATTTTCGCTTCAGCCAAATCATTAGCTGCCTGCACTAAGGGCTTGTTGTTCTCAGATAATGATTTCCATAAACGTTAAAAAACCGCAGAATGCGATTCTCTGCGGCTAGGGACTTGATATCCCGGATATGAGGACGGCGCTTCTCTATTCCGTCTTTCTTCTCAAACTGTCCCGGACGTGAAGTGAAATGACGCTCTTGCTAATGATCGTTCCTGTCACACGATGGTCCCCGTTGCGTCGATCCAATTCGTTCCATTCCACCATATAGGTTTATTAATAGTGGTATCGTAATAGAAAAGTCCTTTCATCAGATTGGCGGTTGGTCGCATTCCGGAAGCCCCCAAATTATTCGACCGTGTGAAATCCGCTTTTCTCGTATGCGTTAATTGCCCGACAAACTTGGTTGCCTCCGCCCATCCGTCCGTATTGATGTTTGTAAATTCACAGTTTGTGATTTGGGTTGCTCCGTTTGATGCGTTCGCAGTAATGCATCTTTCCGCTACATTCCCCACTCGTTCCTTTGCCAAATCACCGCTAAATCTGCAATTACTTAAATAGTTCGTGCCGGCCATGTACAAATAGATGCAAAAGTTTTTGACCGGTTGATTTGGGAAAGCAGTTAATGGATTGAAGCTGCCTCTCACATCAAAATCAAAATTAGCAACATTATATAACCGAAGGAAATTTTCCGACGCCTGTTTCACGATGACATTCATATACCCCTCGTTTAAATGGTTGGCCATGACGCCATATCTGCAAGTGTCAATTTCAAGAGAGTCGAATTTCAGATTGTATACCGGTTGCGCATTTCCTGCGATCCCGATATGGACCGCATAGGATTCGGCGGTTCCTTTGATATATACGCGATTCAGGTGAACATTCGTGCATCCTGTAATGACAAGCAGCCTCTTTGGCGCAGCCACATCATTTTCAATGTAGACCGTGCCAATTTCAATATTTCTAATATTTGCACCTTCCCCATATTTGGTCGTAACCCCCAAAGCGCTCATCGAGCTTGATTTGACATAGAGATAGTTTAAATATACGTCGGAAACTTGCTCGCCCCAGTTCGGCTCAATATCAAACCCTCCGGGCATCGTTACATGGCCGACTCCGATTGATTTGACAGCCTGAAACGTAATCTGCTTCCCCTCGCAGATGGATACGGTATTGCGGCCCAGCGCAATGGGGGTGACCCCGTCCGTATCAACGGAAATGCCTTCTACCTCATCAAAATCGAGGCCGTAGGTGTTAGGCCCATTGATGTAAATCACGTCGCCGGACGGGTTTTTGCCATGAATTTTGCCGAACCGGGCGTTTCTGCAGTTTTGCAAATACAAGCAGTGTCTAAACTCTTGCAAATATACCGTATTGTAAACCCCGCCAACGACACAGTTGTTGTTCAGGTGATTGCCGTCGAAGCGGATTTCGTCGATTACAAAATTCGAACAGTTATTCAATTGCAAAGTTCGGGTCTGGGGGTTGGTTGCAGGCAATTGATCGGGTCTTTTTAAAACCCCTCGAAATACTAACCGGAAGTCCGATTTTCCTTCTACTACGATATTGTCCACGATATACGTTTTTCCCAGATCCGTCACCAAGGTCAGATGATTGCTGCATACATAATCCAATGCATCCCGGAACGCTTGGGAGTCATCGGTTACCCCATCGCCGACAGCGCCAAACTCCTTTACGTTTACAGGAATGTGACCGTATTCTTGCCGGATCTCTTCCATTATTCGGCGAATACCGCGGGCCTCTCCATGAAGACGGTTTGTCAGATTTCCATATACGTCATCCACCACGCCGTTACCCTGACGCGCAAAGCTTACGCTCTTCCCCAAAAAGACGCCTGCTACCGCCGCAGAGCCCGCTACGCTCAACAGCTTTCTCCTGCTAAACTTCGCGTCTACGGCTTTGTCAGCTGCAGCTTCCTTTTCTTGGTTTGATTGATCGTTAACGATTGACATTATAACAACTCCTCACTTGTTATGATTGCGCTTTCATGTCTTGATTGTAAAGGAGACTGTGCATGACATTCCATTGCCGATCGGGTCTTCCTTCTCGGCGATACGGTCATATCGGACAAAACGACAAAAAAGACCTTCGCGGCGGCGCGTGAAGATCAACGATTTTCTTCCCTATATTTTCCAGGGGAGCGTCCCGTCTCCCGCACGAACAGCTTATTGAAAAAGGCCGGGTCCCCATAACCGACCAATTCGGCAACGACATTGACTTTCTCGTCCGTATCCGTCAGCAGGCGCTTTGCATGTTTGATCCGGATGCGATGCACGTACTCGATTACGCTCGAACCCGTATATTGATTGAACAACCGGTTCAATTGGCGGACGCCGATCTGGAACAGCGCGGATATATCGGGCAATGTAATTTTCTGGTTATAATGGCGCTCGACGTACCCGCATATACGGCGGACGAGTAACTCTTGGGGCGAGCGGTGGTCGGCATGATGATTGCGGTTTTTGTAGAAACGCGACAGCAAGATGAACAGATTGGTCATTTTCAGTTGAATGATGGCCTGATAACCCGGCTGCCGGCGATTCAATTCCTGAAGAAGCTCCTCCAGAATGGTCCTGGTTCTGTCCGCCGCTTCGCCCCGCAGATTCAGCTTGTGATGAAATCGGGAGTGTCCGTTCAGAAAAGGCTGGACGTAAAAAAAGTCGAGGGAATCGGTAATGTGCAACCTGTTAAGAAGCGAATGCGGGATAAAGTCCGGTTCGAACAGGCAATTGAACAGCACGATGCGCTGATCTTCCTTCAGCGAATATCCGTGCCTCTCGCCCGGATTGATGATAAATATGTCTCCCGCCTGGATCTCGTAACAAATATCTTGGAACAAATGCGTAGCCCGTCCGTCGGCAATGTAGATCAGCTCGACAAACTTATGAGTGTGAAAATCCGGCATATCCCGCACGTCATGGAGATTTTGCTGAATCCAAAACGGAAAATCGCGAGGATGCGAATACAGGCTCATCGATTTGATTCTCATAACGACACCCCGATTCACGGTATTACTCGCTTTCTCCATTTTATAACATACCCCGGACGAGGAAGTCACGCGGGACTTTCCATTATCAATTAATCTAGTTAGTTATTAATGCAATTAATATTTAATGTAATTAATTTAATTCAGTGCCGGTTTGGCTAGCCAGCCTACGTTTTCCCGTGTGGCCGTCTGATTCACAAACTCGCCTCCCGAATGAAAAACAACTCCGACTATTTCTATACAAGGAAGGGAATACGCTCCTTTTGGAGAATTTAGAGTTTGAGGAAATACATAGAACCAAGTACAAGGAGAACCGAGATGAACGAATTAGAAGACCTTACCCGGAAGTGGCTTGATCGGATCGGCAAGCCGGAGCGCTATGAATACGAGCGTCGTCTGAGTCTTATCCGCAAAATAGAGACGGCCGAGTTTGATGGTGAGCTGTATGAGCAGGCAAACGGTCCGGGTACGGTGCAACGGACACTATTAATGCTGCCGAAGACGATCAACGGCAAATTGCCGGCGGTAGTCGTTCCGTTTTACTACCCCGACCGGATGGCCGGGTACGATCTCGACACGCTCGAGCCAACCGACGAGCCTGACATTGCGATGGCTCTGCAACTCGTACGCCGCGGATATGCGGTTGTCTCCGCGGATGCTTATCACCTGACCTACCGGGAGTTCGAACTGGAACGCCGGGATTTCTCCCGTTGGCGGCACGCCGCCGACAGTCTGCTTCGCGACCACCCGGAGTGGACAGGCATCGGCAAACTGATAGCCGATACTCAGCTTCTGGTGGACCTTCTGTGTGCGGACTCTCGGGTCGACCACGATCGGATCGGGATAGCGGGGCATTCGCTTGGCGGGAAGATGGCTTTATATACAGGTTGTCTGGATCACCGGATCAAAGCTATGCTGTGCAGCGACTTCGGGCTTGAATGGGATCGCTCGAATTGGAACGAACCGTGGTATTGGGGAGACAAGCTCGATGCACTGAAAGCCGCCGGTATGGATCATGCGGAGCTTCTGCGCCTTGCCGGGCTGAAGCCGTTTGTTCTAATCGCAGGGCTGTACGACAATGAAGATGCGCTGAACGGTATAAAACAGGCGGGTTATTCCGATCCGTCGCAATATCTCTTCATCAATCACGCCAGCGGTCACCGTCCGCCGGTCGAAACTCTCGAGCAAGGTTATGATTTCTTGCAGAAAAGCTTCTAACGTCGTTCGCGGTGGACTAAGGCAGCCGATCGGTTTCGTTCGGCTGCCTTTACCTTTGTGAAACATTCGTTCTCCATTACTTCGATTGATGCATTCCGATTGAATTTTTGCTCATTTTCCAAAAGATCTTCTGACGACTTGTGCAAGTATGACAAAGCCACAAATAACGAAGAAAACGAAGCCAATATACTGAAAGATCGACTCGACGTGCTCTATAACATCTTTCCAGAAAAAGAAGTTCGGAACCGGCATCAGCATTAGAACGGTGCCGACAACAAAGCCATAAAACCATATTCGAGTGTCTTCACTTCTCATTGTAAGCCACCTTTCCCAATCCCGATCTTTGTGCGGGTCTGACTAACATAATAAGAGTCTTGGCGAGGCGGTTGATTCATTGTGGACAACCAAGTGGAAAGGGAAAAGATTACCTTCTGGCGAGTTTTGTCTGGAATCCCCTATCTTACAATCTTTATTTAATAAAGGGATTCAGGACAACCTGTTTGAGCTGAAGAAGGTAACTTTTCACTTGGAACAACCTGCTAACACTTCTACACATTGAATCGACAGCCTCTTTGGCATCCTTTAATTTCGGAATATTGGCGGGACCGAGGCGCATAGAAGTGGGTTGCACCCTTTATCTCAGCCAACGGATAGGGGGTGTACCCTTTTCGCGGAAATTAGCAGCTCCAAACCGCTCTTATTTCCCCGCCCAAGCGGATTTTGTTCAAAGTAACGGGTACAAACCGCTCCAATCCGGTTTACTCGTCGATGCAGCTCATAACCATATTATTGAATAAATTGCGTGTATAGAGTTTATCCGTCACAATTGGAAAGTACGCCCAAAGCAGATTATATTCGGGCTCCATTAGCAAGCGAACGCCGCCGGCTCCGCCATGATCATACGCATGAGCCGACCGTAAGCAGCCGCTGTCATCCTGCTTCATACTGCGCACGTTCCAGCCGTAGCCCCATGATGCTTCCCGGAACGTCATTCCGTTGGAGGCGGCGGGAACGCCGGGGATTTGGTTTTTCACCATTTCGCGTACGGAAGCCGGACTTAGTATTCTCGAATTGCCATATCGACCGCCGTTTAGAAACATTTGCCCGAATATTGCCATATCCATCACCGTCGAATAAGCGCCGCCGGAAGCCGACGGATCGCGCAGCGCTTCCGGTGTGCCGAGCCATCTGCCTCCAGCCAAATTCTCATCTCTTCTGACGGCTCTCCCAAACAAAGCTTCGGGGACAACGTAAAACGTATCTTTCATCCCAAGGGGCTCGAAAATTCGTTCTGCAGCAAATTGTTGCAGCGATTGTCCGCTTACGCGTCTTACCATTTCCCCGAGAAGTTTGTACCCATAACCCAAGTATCGCATTTCCGTCCCGGGCGGCTTCCACAACGGAGCCCCGCAGCTGAGATCAAAATACTTTCGCTCTTTCGGGTGCGAAGTCGGCTCCGGTTCCGGAACTACGCTCCCCAGCAGCTCCTGTTTTTTCACATGGTCGTGCACATCTTCTTGGCGCAAACCCGATGTATGCGTAAGCAGATGATGGAGATTAACGGCCGCCTTCCCCTCCCCGACAAATTCGGGAATAAACCGATTCACCGGGTCAAACAAATCCAATTTGCCATCCTCGACGAGGATCAGGATGCAAGTCGCGGTGATCGGTTTCGTCAAGGAAGCGAGAGGAAATAACGAATCTTTCTCCAGGTGTGCCGATCCCTTATCCGGTGTTAGCGGACCGTAAGCATCGTGCGATACGATCACTCCATTCCTTGCAACTAACATAGCAGCCGCAGGCGTCGCTCCCTCCTCCACCCACATCTTCACTCTGCGCTCCAGTTCGTTCACTCGCTCAGGCCGCATTCCGGCCTGCTCCGGGGTACCTTCTTGCAGTTTCGTATACTTCATTCGCAAGATCACCTCTTCGATTTTATGTACAAGCGCACACCGGGAGAACAAACACCCCGCTGCGAAAACATCACCCGCTATGAATTCTAGATTTTACCATAAATTCCTTTCGTTAGATTCACAACACGGAATAACATCAACAAAAAAATCCCCCAAACCGAATTCAATCGGTTGAGGGATAGGTCCATTGGAGTGGACGATTACACCAAGTATTTTCCTGTGATCGACTGCTCCGCATGAAGGATCTGCGTAGGGGTGCCCTCGAAGACGACCTGACCGCCCTTGCTGCCTCCGTCCGGTCCCATATCGATGATCCAGTCCGCATGGCTGATCACATCGAGATTGTGCTCGATGACGATCACCGTATTGCCGGCATCCACCAGGCGGTTCATAATCCCGAGAAGCTGCCCGATATCCGACATATGCAGACCGGTCGTCGGCTCGTCCATCACGTAGATGCTGCCCTTCTTATGCAGCTCGCTTGCCAGCTTGATACGCTGGCATTCTCCGCCCGACAGCGTGCTGAGCGGCTGGCCGAGCGTAATATAGTTTAGTCCCACGTCACTGATCGCCTGGAGCTTGCGGACAACCTCCTTCAGCTCGAAAAAGTCCAGCGCCTGCTCCACAGTCATCTGCAGCACATCCGCAATGGATTTGCCGTTCAGCTTGTACTCAAGCACCTCTTCCTTGAACCGTTTGCCTCCGCATACTTCGCAGGGCAGCTTCACGCTTTCGAGGAAAGCCAGATCCGTATATACCACGCCCAGACCCTGACAGTTCTCGCAAGCCCCTTTGGAGTTGAAGCTGAACAAGCCTTGATTCACCTTATTTGCAGAAGCGAACGCCTTGCGCACGTCATCCATAATGCCCGTGTAGGTCGCGGGATTCGAGCGTGTGGACACGCCTACCGCCGATTGGTCGATGACGATCGCATCCGGATGCTGGCTGAGAAAAATATCATTAATCAGCGTACTCTTGCCCGATCCGGCAACGCCCGTAACTAAGGTCAGCACTCCAGTTGGAATATCTACGCTTACGTCCCGCAGATTGTGAAGCGTCGCATCCTGTATGGACAGCTTGCCGGACGGCTGCCTGCAGGCCTGCTTCAGCTGGAGCGGCCGCTTCATATGGGTCCCGGTTAATGTTCCCGACTCCAGCAAGCCCTGGAAGCTTCCTTCGTACATGATGGTACCGCCCCTGCTGCCCGCGTGAGGCCCGACGTCGACGATATGATCCGCAATTTTGATCACGTCGGGATCATGCTCGACGACGATCACAGTGTTGCCCTTGTCGCGCAGCTTCTGGAGCAATTCATTCAACCGGTGCACATCGCGGGGATGCAAGCCGACACTGGGCTCGTCGAAAATGTAAGTGACATCCACCAGACTGCCGCTCAGGTGCTTCACCATCTTGACGCGCTGCGACTCGCCGCCGGACAACGTATCCGTCTCCCGGTCCAGCGTCAAATAGTCAAGCCCGATATCGACCAGATGCTGGAGCCGCTCTGTCAGCGATTTGACCATCGGCGCGGCGACCGCATCGTCTATCTCCCGAATGACGCGGATAAGCTGTCCGACTTCCATGGAGGACAGCTCCGCAATGTTATGTTCATGAATTCTGCAGCTGAGCGCAGCCTGACTGAGCCTTGCGCCGCGGCAGCTGGAGCAGGGTCCTTCGGAGATGTACGGCGCCACAGCCCGCTGTGTGCGCTCGGACTTCGCCTTTACATCCTGCTTGATGTACTTGTTGGTGAACTTCTCGATGACACCTTCTACGGTAATATTCATCGCTTTGCCGGCGAAATCCACCTGCACTTTTTTGGCCTTGCCGAATAACAGCTGCTCCAGATCCTCTTCCGGATAATCGCTTAGCTTCTTATCGGGATCGAAGGGGCCTGCCTGCACGATCATGTTCCACTCCCAGCTGTTCACCGAGTAGTCCGGCAGCATAATCGCTCCTTCGTTCAACGACCTCGACATATCCAGCGCCTTCTTCATATTGACGCCCAGCTTCCGGCCGATCCCGTTGCATTCGGGACACATGCCTTGCGGATCGTTAAACGAGAACATGTGAGCTTGTCCGATATGGGGTTGACCCACCCGCGAGAAGAGAAGGCGCAGAATGGGCGAAATATCGGTAATTGTGCCCATCGTGGAATGGGAACCGCCGCCCAGCCGCTTCTGATCCACGATAACTGCCATGCTCAAGTTCTCGATTCCGTCCGTGTCCGGTTGAGGTACACGTGGCAGAAAATTGCGCACGAACATGCTGAAGTTCTCATTCAGCAATCGCGTGGATTCCGCGGCGATCGTATCGAAGACGATCGATGACTTGCCGGAGCCGGATACTCCGGTGAAGATCGTAATCTTCCGTTTCGGAATGCGCAAGGATACGTTTTTGAGATTGTTCTCCCTCGCACCTGAGATTACGATAAACTCCTGATTGGATTCGCTCATGATAACATCCTTCCGATTAGATTCATGTCTTTTTATATCCGCATTGTACCATTCATTGGGCATTGGAAAACGGATAACCCGAAACTTTCGTTGTGATTTTTTTATTATATTGAAGTTTTACCGGATGCAGATGAGATGCATGGGTACGGGAGAATCCGATTTTTCCTTGGTTTTGCCCACCAACACGAAAAAAAGCTCCGCAACCGCGATAACGCGATTGCGAAGCTTACAGTCTTACTTATCTCCCAGAACGTTAACCAACAACTGCGCACTCTCTGCACGTGTAGCCGTTGCAGCGGGCTCAAGCTCCCCGGCGGATCTGCCTTGCATCCAGCCGCGGGCGACGGATACCCGAATCGCTTCGAGTGCCCATTCGCTGATCGCCGAAGCATCTCGGAACATCGCCAGATCATTCTTGCCTTCGACAGAACCGTACTTCTTCGTCCAAGCTCTGGTCAACATCAACGCCATCTGTTCACGGGTAATCGGGCTGTCCGGATCGAAGCGGTCCAGATCCACCCCGTCCACGATTCCTTCTGCGACCGCCGTGCTGATGACCGGATAGTGCCAGTCGCCTTTACGGACGTCGCGGAATCGGTCCTTCGCCGTATCCGCCCTGTTCGTTAGACCGAATGTCCTCACGAGCATAGCAACAAATTGGGCTCGTGTGACGGTATCGCCCGGGGCGAAGTTTTGTTCGGTTACCCCTTGTACGACCTGCTTGGCGCTTAACGAACGGATCGCCGGATACGCCCAATGGGTAACCGGAACGTCCGCATACGTGCGGTCGTACTCCAGCACCGCATACATACTGAAGTGCGTAAGCTCCGCATCCAGCTTATCTCCGTTACGTTGGCCGCCCGCATAGTGCACCGTCCCGTCATCGGCGATATAGTAAATGCCGAGCAGCTCCGCATCCCGGCTGTCGTCGAATTTCAACGAAAGCTGCATGGGCTGGTTGAACCGGGTATACGCGGATTTCGTGCCATCCGGCCGAACAGCCGACAGTTCCAGACGAACCGCTTCGCCGGCCGGACGAATCAAGACGTGGTCCGAAGCTCCGGCTCCTGCCGATAAGGCTCCGCTGATCTCACTAGCGCTCAAAACGTCGATCGTCAAGGCGATCTGCGCTCCGCTGTCCGCCGTGACGCCCAGCGCCAGGGAGAGTTCCTCCAGCAGCTTGGCGGGAATCCGGATCACCACGTTATTTTTGGATACTTCCAATTCGGAATCTTTCAATAGCTCATGCGCATTGGCCGGAAGAATCAATTCTTTGTTGTCCGCCAGCAGAGTCAAACTGGTTTTACCGTCCTTTGGCTGCAAATCGCTTTCCTTTACCTGCTGCTGCCCTTCGCTCACCGGAGAAGGACGGGGTGCCGGCCCTGACGGATTGCCCGGGCTCGGGCCGGTGTCGTCCGTATCCGGTTCGCTCGGCTCCGGCGTTATCGAAGCTACCGTGACCGGCACAGCTGCGCTTTTGCCCCCGTACACCGCCGTCACAACCGTCGAACCGGCCTGCATGCCCGTAACGTTCCGCCCGTCAACGGACACAATCCCGCCGGGATCGGAAGATAACGTCACTCCATCGGTTACAAGGAAGCGATGACCGTTGTCAAACTGACCGTACACGAATGTCGTCACCGATTCGCCGACCTCAATGTGCGTCTTGGCCAGTTCGAGTTCAATCGAATTCAGAACGGGCGTCTGCGGCTCCTCTTCGCTTACCGTGACAGTCATGTGGGCGATACTCCCGCCGTACACCGCTTGTACCACTGCGCTTCCGGCAGCATGAGCCGTCAGTTCCGCACCGGAAATCGAGACGATTTCGGCCGGCGCGGCACTTAATTCGGCCTGCGAAGAAACGTCATAGGCGAGCGGGCCGTACGTTCCGCGGACTCGAACGGAGTGCTTGCCGCCCGGCTTCATATCCAGATGCAAGGTATCGAAAGCAAGGACTGTTAACGGATGTACGGTAACCGCCGGCAAGTCGACGGTACCGCTTTTGCCGATTCCGTCCACCACGCTGTAAGCTTTATAGAGATGAGTCCCTGGAGCGGGTGCCGGTATCGTCACCGTAACGGGGTTCGCTTCTCCCGCCCCGGCCGCCTGAGCAACGATTACATCCCCTTCCTTCACGAGAATCGTCGAACCGTTCGTTGCCGTCACTTCGAACGAAATCGCGTCGCCTTGCGCAACGTGCGACACGGGGTCGCGGCTTACCGCCAACGATGTGCGCTCTTCGGGCAATACGACCGTCGTTACGCTGGCGTTATCCGCATATACGGAAGCTACATACGAGCTCGCGCCGATCACTATCAGCCGGATGAATTTCGCTCCGGCGGGGGCCGGCGTCTCCAGCGTTACCGTGTCCCACTGATTCATCGCAGACGTAATTTCCTTGCTCATCGCAACTCCCGGAACGACAGCCAGCTCCTTGCCCGTAGCGTCATGGTAGCGCACTTGAAGGATCGGACGATTGGAGCTGCGGCCCGGAGGATTGCTCGTCCTGTACACATCCAGACTCGCCGTGTACGTACGGCCCCCGATCACCGGAATCAGAGCGGAATCAACCGCGACCTCAAGCGCCGTCTCGTTATCGAATAACCGCAGGCTGTTCGAGCCGCTCTTCGCCCGCTCGGCGGATACTTCTACAGCGGCCTGCTTGCCGTTCAGCGTTTCGGGTTTCCGGACAGACCAGCCCGGAATGGAACCATCGGCGGCAAGCGGCTGCTCGAAGCCGGGATTCGCGACATCCAGCTCCTGGGCAGACGGCCCTTGGGGCGGCGCTTCCGTTGCGACTTTTTTGAACAGCTGCACGTTATCGAAATAGGACGTGCCTACCCAGGCCAGCGAGCAAAACAGCACCAGCTTGCCGGTCACGGCGCCTTCCGGCGCGATCGAGCTGAAATCCGCCTTCGCCCAGCGCTGGCTCGGAGATGAGAAGTAGTTGGCCGGCGCCGGCGTAACCTTGATTTCTTTGCCTGCCGCATCGTAATATTTCATCGAGAAAATCGTTCGGCCGCTGCTCAAATAAATATCCGCTTTTCCCGTATACTCCAGACCCGGAGTTACCGAAAACGGAATCGAGATTACGCCCGCCTCAGCCGCCGCCGATGTATCGGCAATTTTCAGGCTGTTTTGTCCTCCGTTTGCCTGCTCTTGCGTGACGTAATATTCCGCTTCGCCGGTCCGATAGCCGAAACGATCCCAGCCGGGAATCGTTCCGTCGGCATTCGTCTGCTCGAAACCGCCGTTGACGACCGGTACCTCGACATCTGTATAAACCGGCGGCCGTTCCTTCGATACTGTAATTTTTTTCAGCACGGACGCTTCATTGTAATAAAGGTTCCCGTCCGGACCGAGCACCATCAGATTCGTTTTCGTGCCGGGAATTTTCGCAAATGCCATAGTGGAAGGGTCCACGGCTACGATTTGGCTGCCGAGCGTCGTATACAAGATGCCCTCCGCATCCCAGCGCAGCTTTACCGGCACCCAGGAATGGTCGAATACCCAATCCGTGGACGTAATTTCCTTTTGCTTGACGATCTCGTACGTATCCGGATTCATGGCGAAAATGGTGCCGTACGCCGCGCCCCAAAGGAGACCGTCCGGACCGAACGCCAAGCCGCCGATCGCTTTGGGCTTCGTCCCTCCGGCTTGCCGGATCTCAGGCACAAACTCGGCTACCTTCTGCTTGGCCGCGACGTCCCAGACGAACATTTTCGCCTCCTGCGCGGCAGGCTCGATCCCGAGTCCGCCCCACACCGTCGTCGAACCGTACAATTTGCCGTTGCGATAAGCCAGCCCCATTATGCTCTGATTGTCTACAACGTTGCGGAACGTCTCCCAAGTCGTTCCGTCATAGACGGAGATGGCTCCGCCGAGCTTGCCGAGCTTCGGAATCGTTCCTGTGAACAGCTTATTGTTCCCTGTCGTCAAAACAAACGGCCGGTCCTG
Organism: Paenibacillus sp. GYB004; assembly: GCF_036577605.1. Taxonomy (NCBI): domain Bacteria; kingdom Bacillati; phylum Bacillota; class Bacilli; order Caryophanales; family Paenibacillaceae; genus Paenibacillus; species Paenibacillus sp. GYB004. The sequence goes on along the minus strand of NZ_JARBDB010000073.1, from coordinate 23,379 downwards.
CTCGAAGCCGATCTCGTGAATTTGACGCGGGTTGTCGCCGCGTTCGAGCGGCTTCGTCGTATCCAGCTCATGCATATGGGCGGACGGATATTCGCCGAAAATCATTTTGTCGCCGTAGGCGATCATCCCTTCGGCCTGGCCCATGCTGAACAGTTCTTTCTCCCCGGTGACGATATTATAACGCGCCCCGTAGCTGCCCTGGTATCCCGTACTGTACAGCAATCCGTCCGGACCGAATTCCAGCGACTGAATCGAGACCGGCGTGCCGGGGACGACCGGCATCCAGGACTTGACGACGTTCGTCGTAAAGTTCGCCAGTGCTACCGCTCCGTTGAACAACACGGTCACGAGCGTTTTTCCCGGAAGCTCCGGATCGCCTTGAACGTCCACCCAGGCGCCTCTGCGAAAGTAAGAGCCGAATACCGCACCGGTCGGCGCGGACACGCGCGTATCGAGGTCGAACGAGTGAAATTTACCGTCTGCGACATAATACGTTTTGCCGTTCAACTCCGGCGAGACATACATGCCGCGGTAATTGTCGACCACATCCGGCAGCCACTCCTCCGCCGTCAGATCGTAAATGAGCAATTTGTTCGGAGTGGAGCTCATATGGATGAACAGAAAATCGCGAACGACGCTCATCGCATACACCGTCGGCTCATTTCCCGGGGTAAAGCCGGCTTTGGCCGGGAACGGGATACGGATTCTGCTGCCGTCGGCGGGATTCATCTTGTACAGCTCGCCGATCGCACCGGTGCCTGCATACAGAAACCCGTTGTAATATTCGATAGCGCGAACATATTCCGTGGCCGGCGTCATCTTGCCGTAGTCCGATAGCTGGTTCGTCCGGGGATCGTATTTAAAGACCGCCCCTGTCGGATACGTTCCGCCGTATACGACTCCCTGCTCGTCCACCGTCAGACCGTACAAGGTGGACGAGCCTGCGGGGGACCCGAGATTGGTGACCGTTTTCGTAACCGGCGAGTACCGGAACAAATATTTGGCGGAGGTGATGTAGACTTGACCTTGCGCATCGACGACATGCCCCCAAGATTGCCCTCCACCGACCAGAGGAAGCGAACGGATCAGGCCGTAGTCGCTCAGATCGACCACATTGAAATAGGCCGGGTTGTCCGCCACGTTCGGATTTCCCGTTACGGTGGTGTACATGACCGGCTTCCCGTCCTCGAAGCCGTAAGAGCTGTCCACGACGGCGGGCGTCGTCACCATCGTCCCGATATCCTCGGGCGGCGAGAACGATCTCGGCACGACATCGGCGGCGGCGGCTTGCGCCGGCACAGCCGGGAGCAGCGGCACTGCCGCTGTGACGGCAACAGAAGCAATCAGCAGCCCGGCTGCCGCCTTGCGGAATTTTCGCATAGCTTTCGGTAGCATGGAACGCACTCCTTCATTATCGTATGATCAGTTCAACTATTCGAACAAGCTTTCGTTCAACAGGCCCAGGAGCAGTCCGGCCGAAGCGATCGCATTCGTCCAGCCGCTCTCGATACAGTACGGCCCCCACCCCGTGTCTCCGTTGTTGCCGAAGTATTCGGCGCGATCCATATCGTAGGCCCGCATCCATCCCCCGTTAAACCGCGAATCCGAACTGCGGATCTGGATGTTGCACATAAACGCCGACAAGGTGCGGTACAGCCCGGCATATTTCCCGTCGCCGGTCGCCTTCCAAGCTTCCCAGCTGTTCATCAGCAGAAAATTGTTCGTATACAACTGGTCGGCGATGCCTTCGCCATTCAACAGGAAGACGCCGGCATCCTCTTTGCCGAACCGGTTCGGGTCCGGATTGTCCGCTTCCTGAATGCCTCCGGCCGCATGCTGATGGGACAGCAAATAGTCGGTGATTCTTTCCAGGCCCGCCGCGATTCCGCCGGTGCTGTCATGCTTCGTCAAAAAGCCGAGCGGCAAAATCAGCCGGTTGAGACCGGATGTCCGGCTGTACATGAAGCGCAGCTCCTGTTCGTGCGCCAGCAAATAGTTCGCGCCTCTCAGGGCGGTGTCCAGATAGCCCCGCTCTCCCGTAACGAGGTAAGCCTGAATAAACGCGGCATGAGCGATACTCTCGAAATGCGGATTCATGCTAGGCGGAAGCTCCCGCGAGGCGCGTTCGCGCCCGATGGCCGCGAGCTGCGAGCCCGTCAATACGTTCGGGCGCAGGCCGGTGACCGGATTTTGCGTAGCAAGAAGCGCCTGTGCCGTCAACAGCCCGCGTCTTTTATATTCCTCCACTCCTGTTTTGCGGTACAAATAAAGCAGCACGAAACATACCCACGCATTATCGTCCGTGAACATCTGATCCGGCTGCGCCGCAGGGTAATCGTACCATTTGAAGAAGCCGCAGGACGGCGAGTCCGGCGAAGTTTCCTGGTATCCGCTACGGAACAAATACTCCATCAAATTTCGTGAAACCGTCTCTCCGTACTCGTCTCCGCTGTATTTGCCGTACAAGTGGAAAAACAGCGCGGCATGGGCATGACAGTCCGGTCTGCGGTCCCTCGACAGAGCTGCCGTCACGGAGTGAATGTTCTCGTACAACCCCGCCGAACCGTCCCGCGCAGGCAGCATGCCGGAGTTCGCGAACCAACTTACGCTGGCCGCGACCGCATCGGCCGGGTCCTTCCCTCCGCTCTCCGTGATCTCCCGCTTCCACATGCGAAAAGGAATGCCCGTCCGCTCCGACAAAGCTTCGATCACAGCCTCCCATCGGCCGTAAGGTCTGAACGCTCTTTGGCTGCGTGCAGACAACAGCGAGAAAGCGGCGTAGACGCATAAGCCTTGTCCCAGTTGCCTGATGAATAGTCCCGGATTCGACTGCTCGCCGCGGCCCTCCGCGATATGAGTTTGCCGGTAAGGTCCAAATTCGAGCCAGCTCTCGGTATAGATCGGGAAGCCGGCGGCCATGCTACCTTCCCATTCCAGCAGCGAGCCCGCAGGCAGCCCGTTCCTGGGTTCGGTCAGGCGCAGCTTTTCCAGCGTCCTGCGGGTTTTGGGGAAGTCCTGTTTCCACCCGAACAGGCGCGAGGTGGGAAAATCGAACGCGCTGACCGCTTCCGCGTACAGCTTTCCCCCAGACTCCACATAGTTCCACAGCCGGGTGACGTTCTCGTGCGAAAGAACCGTTTCCTCCTCAAGCTTCGGCGTGCCGATCAGCAGAACGGCTCCGTATGGCTCCAGCGGCTCGCTGTCCAGCTTCTCGAGCGGGAACGCTTTCATTTCCCCGGCCGCCTCGTAATGAAGCGGTTCTGCCGAAAAGACGGCTGTTTTCATCGGGTCTCTCCTCCTTGTCCCCACGAGTGCAATAAAGATTTTCAAATCCTCTTTGTGGTTCATATGTAGTATTTTAATTCTGAGTGAATAATAGCATATGTAATTTTAAACGGTCAATTGGTTTTTTTGTAGTCTAGTAAATGGGAGTAAAATCCTATTGCAGAAGCGGCGTGCGAGGATTCCCTTAACCGGTGATTCTCCTTGGCCGGGCTTCCCTTAGGCGGGGATTCCGGCTCGTCATAGCGCTTGGCATTGTGCTGTTGGGACTGTTAGGGTTGACGTCTTGTCGAGTCGCGTTTTGTACCCGGTATTTTGCCCAAATCCCGCTTGGATGGAGAAACAAGGGCGGTTTGGAGCTGCTATTTTCCACGAAAAGGTACATACCTTATCCGTTAGTTGAAATAAAAGGTACAAACCGCCTCTATTCGCCTTAATCCTCCGATTATGCCGAAAATAGAGGCTGCCAGAGAACCTTATTACGTTTGTCCGCCCAGTTGGCTACGAAACCACAAATAGCCCAGGCAAACGTAACTGTTCACCTGGGCTTCTTTTTTTGTTCGTCTATTGAGATTTACGCGAATACGCGGTTCTTACACAGTCAGCTGTTTATTAAACAACCGGATCAGCCCTTCCTCGTCGACCAATCGCGAGAAATATTGCCCCAGGCATCCGCCCAATACTTGAATTTCGTCGAATGACAGCTTCAGCCGATCCAGCGACGCATAATGGGGAATCAATTCCCTGTGCAGCTCCAGACGGGCCGGCTTGTTCGGCAATTCGGGCTGTTCCGACTCCGTTATCCATTTATTCGCAGGCAGACTGAACGACTGGCGGCGGATGAACGACTGGCTTTGCTCGGACAACAAATAATCCGCGAAGCAGCGGGCCTCCTCCTTCCGCGCAGACATCGTCCCTACGGCGATACCGGTCGCAAGCAGCAGCGTATCGCGGGTGCGCGACTTCGGAAGCTGAGCGATATCGAACGGGAAATCGGCGCCGATCAATTGATTCAACCGGTAATAGGTAGTCAGGATCACCGAAGCTTTCTGCTGCTTGAACAGCTTCTCGGCATCATGCTCCCCGAAGGACATCACAAGCGGGAACAAACCGTCCTCATGGATAAGCTCGCGGATGAACCGCAGCAAGCCCATCATCTCCGGATCGCCGATCGACAGCCGTCCGTTTCCGTCGCGAAGAAATTCCGCCCCGTTCTGCAGAAACAAAATCGGCCATCGGGTGTAGGAGGACAAGTGGAAAAACAGGCCGAACCGGTTGGCCGAGGAAACCTTGACCAGCGCCTCGCGCAAATCGTTCCAATCCCAGCTGCTGTCCGGCTCGAACAGGCGGCACTGGCGAAAATGCTCTTTATTGTAGCAGAGAATGACGGGTGAGAAAATAAACGGCCTGACCGCTACCTGATCGTCCCCGGTCGCAAATAATTCGTTCAAAAACGGATAAGTCTCTTGCGGCTTGGGATAAAGCTCGAGCGCATGCAGGTTGTCGTTCTCGCGAAAATGCAAATAATCGGTATGGTTCAGCGTAATGACGTCGACGATTCCGGATTGCAGCAGCTGATTGACGCTTTCCGCCTGGAAATAAGGCAGCTTCAGCGGCTCGATCCGGATATGCGGATGCTCCTCCTGGAACCGTTCGATCAGCTGCCCGATATTCGCTTCCTCGTATAGGGAAGGATATACGCCGAAACGGACGGCCGCTTGCTGCGGACGCGCCGCCACTTGCGTGCCGACGCGGGGGATTTTGTGAATGAGTCCGTCTTCCACCAGCTTCTCCAGTACGAGGCGTACGGAGTTTTTACTTAGCTGGAATTGATCCGCTAATGCTGTCTCCGCAGGTAAAAAGTCGCCGGGCTTGTAGACTCCCTTCAGGATGTTCTGACGGATGGATTGCATCAGGTCGTTCAATCGATTCTGAAACGTGTTGCGGTCAGGTTTGGCCATCAGTCTTGCTCCTATATGCTTGATTGGTTTTTGCAAAATATTCTCACCGATTCTGGTATGCATATAGTATACAAAATTGGCCGATCAATTGCTATATCGATCTATTATATAAACCAGATTCAATGGTTTGGGGGAACGCCGCTTGTCCGAAACCGAAAAAGACGCCTGACGGTCCAGCCGCCAGACGTCTTTGCTTCAGTGCAAATCGAGTAACGTATTGCCTGCGGGCGCGCTCAGCACAGCAGCGGTCTTCAGCAGGTTAGCTACGGTGTCGTCCGAATAACATTCGGAGAACAGCGTGTTCGTTCCCGGCTGAACGCTCCATATGAACGTATGGCTCGCCGTTGTCGTATCGGCGGCATTGTAGAACATACAGCCGCGGAATAAGGTAGCCGGTTTGATCGTCCCGTTCTCCTCGATGCGGATGGCGTAGTCGGATGCGGCGATATCTTTCTCGAAGCGGCAATTTACGAATTCGGTCATCATATCCCGGTTGGCCGCGTTACGGACGATCCCGATTTTCTGCGCACCGCTCAGAACCGCCTGCACCGAGTCGAAACGGATGCGTCCGGTTGTGCTCACTTCCATTCCCCCGGTTACCGAGCAGCGGGTCATATTCAAGTTGCCGGCAGTGGTAAGTTGTCCGATCGCTTGTTCGTTTCCGGTAAAGCGGCAGTTGTCGAAGCTCGCCTCTTGAAAATCTTTAAGCACGATAACGTGGAGTAAGCAATTCCGGATCTCGAGCGTTGGCGTTCCTTGAAGCGCTTTTACAATTAGGGCAATATCGGCGTCGACACAGGAGCAATCGTTCACGAACAATTGCAGCTTCGCGTTGTTGGATAAGACAATATCGCCGGAGGTCGCTGTTTTCGACGCCAGTAGTGCGGGATCGGCCGCGGAATGATCATAAAGACAATCGCTGATCCGGATCGTCGCCTTCTTGTCGTTGCCTGCGCACAACACGCCTACCGCATTTTGTCCGGAAGCGGTTACATCTAACCGGAAATAACATTGATTGAGCGTGACCGTATCGTTTGCATGATAAGCGTTAATCGCCATTCCGATCCGCGAACCGAATACGAAGCAGCCGGTGCAGGTTACCGAGAAACGGTCCCCCTTGCTGTCGCTTGCGATAATCCCGTACAGGCCGTTGCCGATTGCGACGCACGAATCCAGCACATACGGCGCCGTCGACGTATGGTACGGTCTGTTCACGCCGGGAGCGACTGTAAATCCGCAATGAGTGTTGTTCTCGGCTACGCACTGGGAGTAGGTGACGTTTTCCGAGTTTTCCGACCAGAAGCCCGCGTTAAATTCCGCGCCGCCGTAAAGTCTGGACTGGTCATGCCCGTCATAAGCATGGCATTGGGAGAAAGAAACGTTCCAGCTCCCTTGCTCGCAGACGAATCCGATTCGCGTGTAATCGTGCGCCGTGCACCGGTCGAACCGGACATGATCGCTTCCCGAAAGGTAGACGGCGTCGCCGTAATTGCCCCGCCCGCGCTTCATCAAGCAGTTCTCGACGATAACCCGGCTGCATCTCTCGATCCTCAGCGGCGACATGACACTGTTGCGAAACGTACAGTTGACGAGCCGGATATCGGTAGAGTTGTACAGGTAGCAGGCAAGACCGCCGATGAATGAATTGTAATTCGAGCTGTTCCAAACGGGCGGATCGGCGCTGACTCCTCCGTCAAACGTCATGCCTTCCAAGGAAAGTCCGGTTCTGCCCACCATCCTTACAAAATTATATTTGTTGGCGGTCGGTGTAACGTTCTCCACGACGGCCTTGCCGTGGGCATACCAGGAAGTCGTTATAAGCAGGCCGTAAGCTTTGTATGTACCTTCGGGGAAATACAATCGTTTGGATGCCGCCGCCGCCTCATTATCGGCCAGTTGGATCGAAGAGCTGTCGTCCGTCACGCCGTCTCCTTTCGCTCCGAACCATCGAACGTTATAGTAATCGGTTTCCATTATACGTTTAAATCTCATTCCTCCGACCGTAACGAGCAGCGTGCCTGTGTTATCGGAAGACGTCGTGTCCAGCGGATCGTAGATGAAGTGACCCTCTTGCCCCGGGTCCGTCACCCAGTAAACGAAATCCGTATGAGGCGAAGCATCGGCTCGCAGTTCCGCCATCGTAGTCGGAACGACATAGGATAATTCCAGCAGTTCCTTCAGCTTGTGTTTGTCCGGCGGCCCTCCGTATACGGATTGCTGCACCGAATTGCCAGGGGTCCCTTGACCGTATGCAGTTCCGGACAGTTGACCGGGCAACACGAATCCCGCCACCGCCGCCGCTCCCGTCAGCCCGATTGAGGCCAACGCTTGCCTCCGGTTGAGTCCGGTCCGTGCCGCCTCTGTCTTCGCGTTCTCCATCTTATCTTGCTCCCTCTCTCCGAATTCCCGATTCATCCATTTCGCCTCCCGCGTATTAGGCCGAATTCGCCTTGAATTTGTCCAGCGCCCGGTAATGGCCGGTTACTTCGCTCCCGTGTAAACCTTCATTATGTCATTCCTTTGCAGTTTCGCCGCCTCTGGGCACATAGCCAGATCAGTATGTGCCTACGGCCTTCGCATTTGATCGAGAGCACTCTTTCAGAACCAGCCCCTTGTAATCGCTTACATATTAATTGGAAAATCGGCCTGCTTTTCGCAGCATCCGTGTTGATTCGGCTGGTCCTTTCGCGAATCACCTCCATGACTGATCCCACTAGTGCCGCCACCGCATGGAAATCGATTTCTTAACAATTAATAAAGAATACGGTTTTCTTATTATTAATTGGCGTTATAACAGGATTGTACTACTATATATGGGCTTATTATATTATACGTATTCTTTAAATGTAAACAAAAAAATCCCCGGAACGTTAACCGGTTTTGGTGATAACCTTTTCAGTCGCGCTCCCTCCCTCCAAGCGAGCGATAAACAATATTCGGCTAACCGAAAACTGTACCATTACCGCTTGGAGCAGCCCGTTCCGAAGGAGTCCCCAGACAACAATCCATCCTTTTATCTAAGAGTTAAACTCTTCTATGAGAACTAGAACAACCCATTTATGCAAGCTGCCTCTCTTGCGGCGGAAGCTCCGGACAAACCGTGTCGCGTCTGCCCGGAATTCGGAGCCCTTTCCCAGGTTCAATCGAGCTCCGCGGGTTCAATCGGGTTCCGGCTTGTCCAGCTTGTATTTGGGCCGGTAGTAGCTGGGCGGCTGACCGGACCAGCGGCGAAACTGACGGGAGAAATGATTGAGACTCGCAAATCCGAGACGACTGGCAATTTCGCCGATCGACTCGTCCGTATTCATCAACAGCATTTTGGCGGTGTTCATCTTCTGTCTGCTGACGTATTGCCGGGGAGAGATGCCATGCACTTTCGTGAAAATCTTCGTGAACTGCGTGCGGCTCAAGCCCAGCCGTTCGGCCAGTTCTGTAATCGTCACGTCGGTGTACACCTGCTCGTCGAGCATACGCCCGATCGCATGGGCCGTATCGACTTCCGCCGCCGAGCTGTATGTGCCCGAAGCCGATTCGCTGCCGGACGGCGCAGTTGGCTGCTGAGCGACGATCTCCGCTATCGCGAGCGTCACATAAGCTTGCAGCGCAAGCCTGCCGTGAAGCGGCAATTGCTCCAGCCAGAACCGCTTTCGCTGCTGCACGGATTCCAGGTGCATCACAAACTCGGGCACATGAACGCGCAGCAGCGCCTCGAGACGATGGCCCAGTTGTTCCAGAAACGGAGAAGTTCGCTCTGACGCCTCGCCGAAAGAAACATGCTTGTACGGCGCAGCATGCAGCAGCTCGCGCAGCCCGTGATCGTCGATATCGAAGTGGGCGTGAAAGAAAAAGTAAGTTTCCCCGCCGCCGTTCCACAGCCGGTGCTTAACGCGCGATTTGATGACCAGCCAATCTCCGGGACGCAGCACCAGCAGCTGTCCTTCCAGCTCCAGACGGATTTCGCCCGACCGACAATGGAGCAGTTCGCAATACGGATGGTAATGCTTCTCGAACGACCAGCCCGGCGGCCTGCTCCCGAAAATGCTGTTGAATACTTGAATCGTGTTAATCGTTTGCATAAAGGCTACGTCGATCGTCATACCCTCGCCTCCCGCTCCTTGTTCCCCATATCAGCATAGCATAACCCCGGCACAAATGGTGTAGAAGTGGAGCGTTTCTCCAGATTGTAACCGCATTCAGAACTGACGTATGATAACGGGGAAAGGAAACCGCAACATCGCATCCAAGCGGAATAACCAATCGAAAGGGGTGAATGAAACTGGGTGGCTTTGAGAACATAATGCACAATAGGCGGACGGCCGGAAAAAGGATCGCCCTCCTGCTGACGCTGCTGCTGGCCTTCGGCGTTTTGCTTCCATCCGGTATGAAATCGTATGCGGATTCGGCTCCGATCCTGCCGAACGGCGGATTCGAATCGGGGCTGACGGGCTGGAAGCTTGCTTACGGCTCCGGTCCCTATATAAAAGCCACAAATCAACAGGCGTATGCCGGCTCGTACAGTCTCCGGGTTGAGGATACGTCGGCAACGGATTCCCGCGGCGTCGAAAGCGAGAAATTTCCCGTCGTTGCCGGCGGGCAATACGAAGCGTCCGTCCGGATGCAGGTCGCCAGCGGAGCCGGTCTCCTTTATCTTCGTTTTTATGACGCCGCCAATGTTCTGATCGACTACAAGTCGGCGGGAACCTCGGCGACGGCGGGACAATGGAAGGAAGTGAAGCTGTCGATGGCCGCCCCTCCCGGAGCCGTAACCGCCGCAGTTGCCCTCCATGCAACGAAGACGAACACCGGTGTCTCCTATTACGATGAAGTAAACGTCAAGGAACGGGTTATCCTTCGCGGAACCGTTACCGATGCGGTCTACGCTTCTCTCGTGTCCTGGGCCGACATTTATTTGTACGCAGCGGAAGATACCGGCTATATCGCCCCGCTCGACAAAGCTTTGTCGAATAAGGACGGCCTCTATTCGCTTCCGCTCGGCGTTACACAGGGCAGTTATGTGATTCGGGCGGCGAAGGACGGATATTTACGCAGTGTGCAGGAAGTGGACGTCGGAGATGGAAGCGGCAGCAGCGTAGCTTTATTGATGACTCCGGACAGCGCGGCGGCGCGGTATCCGGTTAGTGGCCGCGTCCAGATTCCCGGCTCGGGCGGGGCGATAGCAGGCGCGAATGTGTTTTTGCATGACGACGACGATCAGGCTTTTACGTCGCCTCTTGGTACAGCAACATCGGGTGCTGACGGGACATTTATGATCGATACGCCCGTCGCCTGCGGCACCTATGTGGCCCGTGCCGTTCAACCCGGCTTCTACACAACGACAGTTCCCGTAACGGTTCGCGATGCCGCAAACAGCGGCGTGCTTTTTCAGATGCTGCCGCAGGCAAATGTAACGACAGCCTCTATGCCGACTCCGCCGCCGGTACATCCGCGGCTGTATGCAACGCCCGGTTTCATTCCACAGTTGCAGGCGAGGCTGGGGCATCCCGTTCTGGAGCCGATCTGGGATCAGCTGAAACAGCTCAGTGATATTCCCGTCTACTCCGGAAAAAGCAGCGGCAGCACGCTCGCTATCGATCGGTACGCCTTCCCGGAGCCGGAGGAAGCGCGATTTGTCAAAATCGTTGGACGCGGTAACTCGGTTAATGACTGGAACTCGATTACGGAAACCGAGCTGTTTACGCGCAATTCCCAACAAAACTTGCAGAAGCTGGCCGTAAGCGACGTTTCCTGGAGCAGCCAGGACGGCGTCTACAGCGGAGACAATACGATCGATGGCGATACGGGAGCCTCCTCTCGCTGGTCCGCGCAAGGGCTCGAAGAATGGATTCAATACGAACTAAGCGTAACCGAGCAGGTGTATGAAATCGGCGTAGCCTGGCATTCCGGCAATACGCGGAAGTCCTACTTCGATGTCTATGTTTCCGGCGACGGCGCGGAATGGACATGGGTCGATCTCGGACTGGGCAACGCACCCGGGCAGCTGGAGCCGCCTGCTGCGGGCAAATCCAACTATTCCGCAGCGATCAAAAACGCCATCGAATATAACGCGATGAAATATTTGCTGGAGGGCGACGCGAGCAGCGGACGGCTCGCAATTGAAGCGGTCCTCCGTTTTATGGGCACTGTCGTATTTGCCGGTGCGGATACGTTCCGGCCGATGGGCGATACGATGCATGCCGCGGCTCTCACGTACGACTGGTGCTTCCCCCTCCTGACCAGTGCCGAAAAAACGGAGTTTATCGCCAAGCTCAAACAGCTCGCCGGCCAAATGGAGATGGGGTATCCTCCCATCGGCGGAGGACCGATAAGCGGACATGCCGGGGAAAACATGCTGATGCGCGATTTGCTGTCGGCGGGTATCGCCATCTACGACGAAGACCCCGAAATGTACAACGTTACGGCCCAGCGCTTCTTTAACGAATACGTCCCGGCGCGCAATTTCTGGTATTTGTCGGGCATGCACCATCAGGGCGATTCGTACGGCGTCGGCGTCCGTTATTTGGGCGAGATGTGGGCGCAATGGATCTTCGCGCGCATGGGCTACGAAGACGTATTCATACCGGAGCAGGGAGATGTGCTGTACCGCGCACTGTACATGCGCAGACCCGACGGGCAATGGCTGCGCGACGGAGACAGCTTCACGCCAAGCGCCAATCCGCCGGGAACGTACTGGAAATACCCGTCGACCTTGCTGCTCGCGACGTCGTATTACAAAGACCCGTATTTGCAGGATGAATTTCAGCGGCAGTATACGCTTGGTTTGAATCCGCTGGCAGAGCTGCTGTTTCTCGACCCGGATCTCATTCCCCAGCCCGTAAGCAAGCTTCCGCTCACCCGGTATTTCGGCTTTCCTTATGGAAGCATGGTGGCGAGAACCGGCTGGAGCAGCGATACGCCGGCAGCGAGAGCCTCGGATGTCGTCGCCGAGATGAAGGTCGGCATTTACCAGTACGGCAACCACCAGCATCTCGATATGGGCAGCTTCCAGTTGTACTACAAGGGCGCTCTCGCGATTGACTCCGGCATGTATGCGGGGAAAAACGGAGGCTACGGAAGCGAGCACGACATTCATTATTACAAGCGGACGATCGCCCACAATTCGATGCTCGTCTACGATCCGACAGAACGGTTCTACAGCGGCTGGCGCAATGACGGCGGGCAGCGCAAGCTGGCGAATGTCCGTTACCTTGACGATCTGCTCGGCAAAAACTATTACAACGGACTCGTGCTCGGGCATCAGATCGGCCCTGATCCGTTCGCGCCGGACCCGGATTTCAGCTATATCAAAGGGGATCTGACGGCTGCATATTCGGGCAAGGTCAAACAGTTTCAGCGGTCCTTCCTGTTTTTGAATTTAAAAAATGCGCAGCGGCCCGCTGCCATGATCGTGTTCGACAAGGTCGTTTCCTCCGATCCGAACTTTCGCAAATATTGGCTGCTGCACAGCATGGAGGAACCGCAAATCAGCGGCAATACGACGACGATCGTGCGCACCGAGGACGGCTATGGCGGCAAACTGGTGAACGAAACGCTTCTACCGGCATCCGGCAACGCGCGGTTTGAAAAAGTAGGCGGTCCCGGCCATGAATTCGATGTGTTCGGCGTCAACATCCCGCAAGTTCCGGTTAACCCGCCGGGTCAGCACACGATCGAGGCAGGTACGTGGCGTGTGCAGCTGTCACCGGAAACGCCGGCCGAGACGGATCATTTCCTGAATGTCATGCAAGTGCTGGACAATGACAATTCGCCGCCGCTTGCGGTCGCTGCGGTCGATTCCGAGCGGATGGTCGGCGCCGCTATTGGCGATTACGTCGTTTTGTTCGGCAAATCCGGCGCCAAAGAAAGCGGAACGGTAACTTTTTCGACATATGGCTCTCAGGAGGAGCTGAAGTATGTGATAACCGATCTCGCTCCGGGTTATTGGCACATTGCCGAAACCGGCGGAGCGCAGCGGGACGACATCGAAGTGAGCGAAGAAGGCGGCGTGCTGTTTTTCACAGGCGCTCCCGGTACTTACACCTTGACGTATATCGGAACCGAACCGCACTACGACCGAAAGCAAAAAGAAGGAGTTTTCGCATATGAGACAAAGCAAACGGTTAGCCTCAAGTCTGATCATCCTTAGCCTGGCGCTCGGCGCCTGTAGCAGCGGGAAGCCGAACGAGCCCGGCAGCAGCCCCGGACCGGTTGAAACTGCCGCAGATATCGAGAAAAAACCGGCTAAGCTTACCTTTATGCAGGCCAACTTGTCGGAGGAGCTGTTTAATCAGCGGTACGGCGATCAGATCCGCAAACGATTTCCCCATTATACGATTGAGTATTTGCTTACGACGAACGCCAATTACGCCGATACGATCGCATCCGCGTCTTCGATCGACGTGGTAATTGCCTCCGCGCAGGGTATGTACGCGAACTTGCAGGCCTTCAAGCTGGAGAGCGATATTCGCGACTTGATCGGCACCTACAAGTTCGACATGTCGCGATTCCCGGCATCCACTCTGGCCGCACAGAGCCCGTCCGGAGACGGAGCGATTTACGGCTTTCCGCTGAACGTCGGCGCGATGGTATTTTTGTACAACAAAGATTTGTTCGACAAATTTGGCGTGCCGTATCCGAAGGACAACATGACCTGGGATCAGTTGTACGAGCTGGCGCGCGTCATGACCCGCAAAGAAGGCGAACGGCAGTATCAGGGCTTGAGCATGGCCTTTGAGCATGTGGCCGGATGGAATCAGAAGTCGGCGCCCTACTTCGATTTGCAAACCGGGAAGTCGCGGTTGTACCAGGATGACGTCAAAGACGTGTTTCTAAACGCGGCGAGATTTTGGCAGATTAGCGGCAACGAGCCGCCCGGGAATAAATATTCGCTCAACCCGATCCGGAACTGGTTCCTGAAAGACCAGACGACAGCGATGTATATCGATGCGGACGGCTTGATCCGCTTGACTGCAGATGCTCTAACGAACTGGGATATTGCCAAAATGCCCGTATTTCCGGGAAAAGAGGATGTGGGGCCGGCGCCGAATACGAACTACGCCTTTATCGCCCAGACGAGCAAAAACCGCGATGCGGCCTTCCAGGTTCTCTCCTATCTGGCTTCCGAGGAATACCAGCAATGGGCGGCGGAGCATCTGGGACTGCTGCCGGCATTAAACAACGCGGAGAAGCTGATCGAATCGTTCGGCAAAAACATTCCCAACTTCGCCAACAAAAATGTCAAAGCGCTGCTGTTCCCGAAATCGGCTGCCATTCAAAACACGCACCGGTTTTATGGAATCGCCGCCTCGGAGATGTCGAATGCGCTCAATGAGTATTTGGCCGGCAAAGATGTGAATTCGGCGCTTAGAGAAGCGTCCGAGAGGGCTGACAAGCGGGTGGCCGAGGCGCAAAGCGGAGCGAAATAATCGCCTGCCGCCCTATTCGCCTCATATCATGACATGAACGGACTCCACAAAGGGAAATGATTTAGAGACGTCCTCATTTTCAAATGAAAGGACCTCAAATTCCACGGTAAAGTGGAAGCTGAGGTCCTTTCTTAAGGAAATGCACGAATCCGTCAGTCCGGCAATTGAAGTTCATACCGGTTGATCACGCTTTCGATGCTGTGCAGATCGGCGCGGTACGGCGCGTGCACGACAATGCTGGATTCGGCGGCATCCAGATACGCATGATGGTTGGAATAGTCGACATCGTACCGCGCTGCCTCGATCTCCCGCTGGGCGGTATGCCAGGAGCGCCTCGAATCGATGACCGTGACGCTGTCCCTGACGATGCTCAGCGTGTCCTTGTTCAGCTCCGCGATGCATAACGGATAACGCGGCATATTGCCGTTCGGATTGCCGTCCGTAATAATGCCGACGAAATAGATCCGGCCTTGCTTGTCCTGTACGAGATCGGGGCTCGAGGAGGAGGAATACATCGGCTCCCCGTCTTCATAAGTCAGTCGGACCGGCCGGCTCCATGTCCGCCCCTGATCGCGGGAGACGCTCATAAATTTCGTCCCGGGTATGTCGGGCCGCTTCATATTGCTGCCGCGCAGCACCATGATTAACGTCCCGTCGTCCAGCTCTTGAATGACGGGTTCGTATACGCCCCGGGTGGACTCCTCGGGGGTCACCTCCGCATACGTGTCGCACGCTTCCCAGTCGTATTGCAGCTTCTCCTCGTTCCAACTGCCGAGTAAACAGCCGGATTTGAAAAAGCCCATTCCCGTCGGATTATAGATGTCCCCGTCAGCCCCGGCGATTTGCACTTGTATGCCAACGCCCAGCTTGCCCTTGTTGGGGCCGTCGCCGCGAATTTTGTGCATCTTGAACAAGGAAGTCACCATGTTCACACCGTAGGTAATGCCGGGAAACATCCGGTCGCGGTCATAGCCCTCTTTGTTCTGGTGCATATAGATGGCATCCGTCCAAGTAGCTCCGTTGTCGAAGGACAAGCAATAATACATCCGTCTTTTTCTGAATAAGGAGTGTATCTCCCCGTTCTCCCACAGCATCTCCGTGACGATCCGGATCAACGCCCTGCTGTCCTCGTCATACAAGCAGTCTCCGGCTATTTTGCGCATCATATCGCGGCCGTGACCTACCCGATAAGGCAAGTCGAACACGTTAACCTCCCGCCACGTCTTGCCGTTATCCCGGGATACCCGGTACAGGACGCCCTCGCCGCTGTCGGATTTGCCGAATAGATTGACGAACTGCAGCAAGTTCCCGTACCCGGGACGGGACGGGTTACCGGCGTAGACGGTAACGGCGTTGAGCAAAGCATAGCCGGGACGCGCGATCGCATTTTCGTGAACGGCAATCCCGGATATGCGGCTCTCCATTCGTTCAGCCATGGGGCACACCTTCTTTCGTAAATCGGATCATACTGCTTCATCCTTCCTGGAGACAGCGCAAAGCAAACGCTGCCCGCCACTTGGTGCAACTGAGTTTGGAAACGATTGTTTCGTCAATGAAAGCATGCAATGAAATGATGTGTCTTATTACGTTACAACGTTTCTCCAACCGTCAATTCGAGTATATATTTAGCCGATCGCGGCTGTCAATCTTTCTCTGTGCGCGCTTAATCGCAAAATAAGAGCCCCCGGCATCCTCTATTTTTGGCATATCGGGATGATAGAAACGAATATAGGCGGCTTGCACCCTTTATTTTAACCATCTGGTCGGACAGCACCCCATTAGCCGAATTTATGCAGCCCCAAACCGCTCCTATTTCCCCATCCAGGCGGATTTTGGACAAAATAAAGCTATGAATCGCTTTGATCCGGTTCCTCTTCTCTAAAACAAAAAGAACCTCCGATCGAGAGGTTCTTAATTATCGCGATTCTGCACCCTGTACCATGTCGTCCCTCGACAAAAAAGCAGTCAACCCGGCATCCCGTGGAAAGTAACGTATTAAGCCGAGCGTCCCTCTTTGCCGGCATCCGCTGCCGAGTCCGCATGACCCTCGCGGTTAATTTGAACAAACAGCATTTTATCGGTGTTCAAGTAGGTTTCGGCAAAGTTCAGCACGTCGTCTGCCTGAACCGCGCGAATCCGGGTAACAAAACTGTCCGGATCAACTTCTTCCTGATACAGATGCTTGGACGCCAGCCGCGCGTTTATGGCTTCCGGGTAGTCCTCCGCGATCAGGTAACGTCCCGTGATCGATTTTTTGGCCCGGGACAACTCGTCATCCTGCAACGGCTCCACTTTCAGGCGGTTCAATTCCTCCAAAATGATACTGCGCGCCTCAGCGGTACGTTGCGGGTTCGTACCTACATATCCGGTAATAAATCCTTCGCTGATCCTCGGACTTAAACTTGCGCCTACATCATAGGCAAGTCCCCGATCGCCACGGATTCGTTTACGCAATCTCGAAGCGCTGCCTCCGCCCAGCACATGCAAGGCGATAAAACCTGCGTATTTGTCCTCGGATTCGATGTCCGGTCCGTACATTCCCCAATGAAGCTGCGTCTGTCGAATATCCTTTGCGATGTAAATGGTCCGGCCGTCAAGCGGACAGAGTCTAAGCTTCTCCAAGATAACTGGCGGAATCGGTTCGGATGGTTTTGGAATCGACAGCGATTCCAATACTTGCACTAACGCGCTATGATCAATATGGCCTGTAACAACAAGCGCGATATTGTCCGGCTGATAAAATTGATGGTGAAAACGCAGCAAGTCGCTGCGGGTAATCGAGGATACGGTGGCTTCCGTCCCTAACCGGCTGGCCCGTTCCGGATGCATGCCGCTAAGCATCCGCAGCAATTCTCTTTTGCCATATTCCCGGGGATAATCTTCCGCGCGTTTGATTTCTTCAATAACTACGTTCTTCTCCTTGGCGATCTCATCTTCCGGAAAAGTAGAGCGAAACACCATATCGGTCAGCAACTCAACCCCCTGCTTCCACTCATCGTATGGCGTATAGATAAAATACTTCGTACGATCGTTGCCAGTAGCGGCGTTCCGGCGTCCGCCGCATTCCTCCACCAGCTCATTCATTCGTTCCTTCGTGCGCGTCGTCGTTCCTTTGAACATCATATGCTCCAGAAAGTGGGCGATTCCGTACGGATAACCGGTCTCATAGTGCCCGCCGGCCTTCACCCAGTAACATATTAATGTAGATACAGCCTTCTCGTTATGGTCGGTAATGACGGTTAACCCGTTGCTCAACACGGTCTTTTCCAAACTCATCCCTCCAGCACAGGTATTGGAATTCCTTGGAATACAATCAAATCTACCCGATACGTTGACAAAAGTACAGTCTGTTTTCCCTATCCATTATATGGTATAATATAGGCATAGAAACAAAGAAAAGAAAAGCGTACCGCTGGCTCATTACCGGCAGGCGCTTTTCTTTTTTGTTTAACCATGCTCTTGTACAATCTGCATGAACAACGTTTCACTCCGGTCCGTTAAGCCTTGACCAGCTTCATCTGAACGATGCCGTAACGCGGCATGCAATGTTCCACCTCCTTCTCCATGCCTGCGGCCACCAGCTTCAGCGTGTTCGCCTCATCCAGCGCATAACGCTCGACGACCCACGACCCCTCAGCCAGTCCGTCGAAGACGAGCCGTACTTGCTGCTCCCGCTCGCTGAAATTGCTCACCAGCACGGTTGCCTTCGTACCGCACGGGCTTATAGCCGCACAAGCGTACAAATCGCTGCGGCCGTGCTCCCACCCGACCGATACGCGCTCCCCCGTTTCGTGCAGGTCGCGAATGGCGCGAAACGCATAAAACGTTTTTTGCCGCACTCCGTAATAATTGAACAGTCCGCAAAAAATCGAGCTAGGCTGACCATCGTAGTAATTGGCGACGTCAACGTCGGCGTCCTGCAGCGCGATCAGCGTGGCGGCGGCGAACGAAGCGCCCTCCGCGGTTTTGGCCCGCTCCAAGATGTCCTGCTTGACGTATTCGTCCGTCCACATCGTCTTCCATGTCGCGCCGGGCGGGAAACGCATGTAGTTCCATTCATTCAAATGGCTCTCCGCCTCCGTAAACCCGTACTCGTCCAGCATCGCGCGCACCCGCTTGCCCATGGACAACGGCTTCAACGGACTGTCCGGATAGGTGTGCCACGACAAGAAATCGAGCGGCAGCGCGTGTGTCCGGCAATAGTCGAGAAAACCATACGTCAGCTCGTTGAACACGCCGCCTCCGCAAGCGTATCCGCCGATTTTCAGATCCGGTTCCAAGGCGCGAAGCGCAGTCGAAGCGGCCCGGTACAGCTCGTAGAACTGTTCCGGCGTGCCCGGCCACATTTTCGGATTCTCCACCTCGTTCCATATTTCCCAATACCGAATGCCATGGCGAAACCCGTTCGCCCAGCCGTTATTGTAATGGTTGACGATACCGCAGCAAATCGCAGCCCATTTCTCGTTGTCCTCCGGCGGGTAGCAGTACCACCGCCTGAAATGCTCGATGCTTTCGCCAAGCCGGTATACGATGTTCGCTCCGGTTGCGACGATCGACTGGATATAATGATCGGTTCGCTCGAACCGGTAGCTGGCCGGGTCCGCAGGGTCGGCGGAAAAGTCCGGAAAAATCGTATGAATGTCCACCTCCAGCGGGTGCGGCCAGTTCGGATCGTGAATTCGCACCCACGGTACGGCCAGTTCCTTGTACGAGTGGGTGACGTCGATCACGTTGCCGTAACAAAGCGGACCGTTGTTCACGCCCTGCAGCGCCTTGACGGTTCCGATTCTCCTGGCAAAATCGATAGGGATTACAGGATCGGTCATTTCGTCTGGTCCTCCCATAAAGCGCGAATGACCGCTATCGTCGTCTCGGCCAACTGTTGCCCGCCTTCCGGTCCGACCGGGTTGCTGGCCGGCACCGAGCCGTAGCCTCCGCCGGCGACCGAACGCGGACTCGGCACATAAGTGCCTTCTCCCGCCAGCTGCACCAGGAACGTCTGCACGGCTGGACTTCTGACCTGGATTTGCAAGCCGAAATCGGTATACAGCTCGAACGGATTCGTCGCCAATACGACCTCGCCCAATCGGATCACGTGCAGCTCTGCCGGCACGCTCCGCTCTCCGCCCAACTGCCGCTTCCGGCGCTCCAGCACGCCTTGGTGCCAGTGCATCCGTCCGTACGCTTCCGTGGCCGCGCGATACCAGTGGGGCTTGTGGCGCAGTTCCGGCTGCGCTGCAAGCTTGCCCATCTCTCTTTCATACGTCTCCCGCCATCGCGCCGCTTCTCCCGCCGCCTCGTCACCGTTTCCCTCGGTGAGCAGACTTGCCGCCAGCGCCTCCTGCACTACCCGGTGACGGAGCACCAGGTTCGTCTGCGCCGCAGGTCGGATCACCTTGACGACGTCTGCGACCGTCTCGGCGATTCGCCAAGCGATCTCCTCGCGTTCCGTGCGGCCGCGCAGCTCCCGCATTCGCCGCTCGGCTTCCCTCCCGTACAACGGATGCGGCGATTGGTCGCCCGCCGCGCTGCACTGCGGCAGCACCGCAATATGTTCGCCGAGCCGCCGGCGCAGTTCCCGGCGCGTCTCATGCCAGAAATCGGCGCTGATTTCGTAGCCTTGCTCGCCGACTTGCGACGGACAGGCCACATTAACGACCACCCCGCTCAGTTCGCCTTGCGCATCGTATACAGCCAGAACTTGCACCGCATCGTCCTCGTAGCCTTCGATGTGACGGAACGAGTCGGATACCGCAGGCTGCAAGCCGTACATCGTCGAATGTCCGCGCTCGTTGACCCAGCGGCGGTTTCTGCCGACGGCCGCCCGTCCGGTGCCGAAGGCGATCGCTCCTTCCGCGCGCGACGTCCACGCCCGGACAACAGCGCTCGCAATTCGTTCCGCCGCATAGGCGATGTAGGCTTCGGTCGACATCGCCTTCAGCCCCAAAGCGCTTGCTCCGCCGCCGACATGAGCCGACTGCCGCGAATCCGGACGCGTCTCCGGCGCCGTATGGGTATGCGTCGCATGCAGCACCACATGCAACGGATTAGGGCCCCCAGCCATCGGTACTAGCCTGCCGCGCACTTCATCACGCAGCGCGTCGGACACCAGGATCAGATCGCATGCGACAAATACGGCGTGATCTTCCCCGGTATCGATCGCCCACACAGTCGCCTGGAGCGGGTCCGCCACTCCTTCGGACAGCCGGGCGTGGAACTGTCCGGCCAGCATCACCGGCTCCTGCGGAGTAAGGTCCGCCTCCGCCCAGCCGGTGCGGACCGGCCGGCTCCCTTCCGCTTCCTTATCCGCATGAAGAGCGGATGAGCCCGCCGTCATCGCACTGCCGGCCGGCTCCATACCGTTTCCCCCAAGTTGCTCCGTTCGTGTGCTCATCATAATTCCTCCTTGTGGAACGAAATTGGCGCTGCGGCCCTCGCTGCCGCCGCCGCCCCGGCACGCTTATCCAAAAACAAGATGCATCAAATATTCCTCTTGCGTCTGTACGAATCCGGCCTCTATTAGCGCCTCCACGAGTTCGCTGTTGCTCGCCCGTACATAGTGGACGCCGCGCGATACGCAAGACACGCCAGGCTTCATCAGCTCGGCCAGCATATAGCGGATCACTGCCCCCGTATCGTCACGGTCCGGGTCCGCTTCGCAGTGACATAGCCGAATGGCGGACTGCCCGCTCTTGCCGTTATACTCCTCGTGAAACAAGGCGTAACCGGCCGCCCTACCGGACCGGTCGAACGCGATCAGCGACTGCCCTCCGTCCATGCTGAACCATTCCGTCGTCCACGAGGAACGGCCGCCCACGTAGAACGGAAGCCGGCTTGCCAGCTCCGGCACCCCGCGGACGCTGTAGTAACCTCCGTCCCGCTCCCGTCGGAACGGTATATGCGCGAAATCCTCGTCTTGCCGCATATGGATCAGCCGGTCCGCCACCGCGAATCCTTGGCTGCGGTACGCCGCGACCGCTCTCTCGTTGTCCGTCCGAGCCTCGAGCGACAGCCGCTCGGCTCCGTTCGCTCTCATCCGGCGAATCGCCTCGGCCAGCAGCAGCTTGCTCAAGCCGCGGCCCCGGTACGCTACGGCTACGCCCGTCCCGCCGTTCCAGGCAAGCTTGCGGCCGAAGGCCTCCCGCCAGCCGATCATGACGAAACCTGCAGGCGCGCCGTCCTTATAAGCGGCCACCGACAGGTCGGGATGAATATGCAGCTTCCCCAACCGTACCGCCATCTGAAATTCCGTTCGCGTCATGTCCTGGATATATTGTTCGAATCCCGTATTCCATAATGCCGTTATATCCGTATTCGTACATTCGCCCAAGCTAATGATTCGGAACTGTTCCTGCAATTCCGTTCACCTCCTCCTGCTGCCGAAGCCGTACCACGATCGGCCAATCGGCGGATTTGTTGCGACGTTATCAGCTTACCTCGGACCGGAGCCGTACAGCGGCCATTTTTTCGGTTTTCAGGTCATTTTTTCCGAAAAAAACGTCTCGATACTCGGAGGAAGCAGCCGGATTCGTCAGCGGCATAACGGATAATCCGACCCTGTTCAACCCGACCGGGAACCGCTACAATGAGAACAAACCAGGCCTTGATCGGAGGAGCGCATATATGACGTTGTATCCGGAAACGAGAAGCCTTACTTTGTCTCATCCCGATGTTCCGATTCCCGAGCGGTTTCCGTTCCGGATCGGCATTCCCCGCATCCGCACCCATTTCCCGGCCCATCGTCACGAATATTTGGAAATCTCCTTTGTTATAGAAGGCGAGGGCTACCAGATCATCAACGGCATCCGCCATCCGCTGCAGCCGGGTACTTTCTTCTTCCTGCTGCCATACCAGGTGCACGAGATATTTATCACCTCCGAACAGCAGATGCGGCTGTACAACTGTATGTTTGATATGAACTTCTTATTTTTGTCCTTTCCGTTCGAGTCCGGCTTGGACCCTCTGCTGTACGATGAGTCGGAGCTGCCTCCCTCGGTTGTTCCGCAAGGGACCGAATCGGATGCATTCCAAACGTTGTTTGCCGATATGCTGGCCGAATACGAAGGGAACCGCCCCTGGCGTACTCAGTACATCCAATTGAAGCTGTTAGAGGTGCTTATCCGCTTTGATCGGCTCCGCCGGGCGACCGGCACGTCAGCCCCCGCACCGGGAAGCGCCCGTACCCGTTCGATCTGGCACATCGTCCGCGACGTCCATTCCCGTTATCAGGAGCCGCTCAGCTTGTCCGGATTAGCCGTACAATACGGCATGAGTCCGTCGCATCTGTCCGAACGTTTCAAGTTGTATACGGGAGTCAACTTCGTTCATTTTTTGCAGGATGTCCGCATCCGTCACGCCTGCGGCTTGCTTGTCTCCTCCGAGATGAGCGAGGTCGAAATCGCTGCCGAAGCCGGTTTCGGGTCGTTTCGTACGTTCTCGCGTATTTTTCGCGAGTTGCGCGGCATGACTCCGGGCGAATACCGTCGTTCCGGAGGATGAAGGCTGGCTGCCTAGAACCAGCAACTCTCCCAGCGTGTTTGTGCCGGCAGCCGCAATACGTGTTGCATCTTTAGGATGCCTCTTTCCTCCTCCCACTATAAAGTAATGTTTTCTCCTGTTTTCTCGCTCATTCTTAGTTTTTCAACTTTGACAACCTATGTCCGCTGGAGGAAGATTGAAAGAGATGTAAATATTTCTGCATGGGCTGTGGCGGG